>JAAEPT010000058.1 GCA_024232295.1 Cytophagales bacterium | reverse complement strand
TCCTGAAGAAAAAGAAAAACAATTATTAATGCAACTCAAAAATGTAGCTTAACTTAATGTCACGTCTAAGGTAGCAAGTCCAATAGTATTCTGTATCTCAATTTTCACTAGAAATCTAATTCTTTCTTGAACCCACCATTAAGAATAGGGAAACGACACCAAGTTTTTGGATCAACATTAAAATCATCTAAGTGAAAGGCGGGAGCAATTCGTTCACGCTTCCATTGGTTTCGAGACCAAAGTGTAAAGAACTTTCTTACATATCCTTTGATAATCTCTTCATCTATCTTTTCAGAAGCCACCAAAGCCTTTACAATTTCTTTTGGAGCTTTACGGTCTCTAATTCCTAATCGCTCGATTTTAGCCAAAATATCATAAGGCATCAAATCCTGTTCATCTGTTTGTTTTTGGTCTTGTGGTCTCAATTCTGCACTTGGAGCCAAGCTATTTACGTACTTCAAACCATCAAAGTCTAAGGTTTTTTCTGCCCAAATTAACCACTTACAAATAAAGTCTTTTTCCACTGCTGAAATAGGAGCAATACTACCAGAAGTATCTCCATCCATGGTAGCATAACCTACATCACCTTCACTACGGTTGGAAGTAGTAATCAAAAGACCACCTACAATATTGGTTAGCATCCAAATAATTGGAGCTCTTGTTCTAGCTTGAATATTTTGTAGAGCAATATCATGCTTTGCCCATGAAAGCTGTGTTTCTAAAACTGATTCAATTTTGCTTGTATAACCCTTTACCTCATCATCTACCAACCAATGATAGAAAGTAGCACCCAAAGACTCAGCTAATCCTTGAGCAGAATCAAAAGTATCTGTGGTTGAATTTTTAGTGCCTTGATAGGCTGTTATTAATAGCTTTTCACAAACCTTCTTTTCTTGTTCTCTAAGAGAAAGTGATTTGAAAGTGTTAACTTCTTCTTCAGAAAATATATGATTTACTTTTTGATTGAAAGCTTCAATTCCTAACCCTTCCAATCCTTGTCTTACCATATAAGCCACCAAAACAGCACAAGCAGAAGAATCTGCTCCACCACTTAATGAAAGAACAAATGACTTGCTATAACTTTTTCTTAGGTAGTCAAAAAGAGCTAAACCAACTGTTTTTGGAAACTCTTCATTTTTGGGAGTATCAATGATTTCAATCCTTTGCTCATTATAGAAATCATAACTCACTAAGTTGAAGTTTTGAAATGAAAAGCGTTTATGTTGTAAGCGAAATTCTCCTTTTTTAGCAATTAAAATTTCACCATCATAAATCATTCTTCCTGCTTCATTTCCCAATAAATTGGTGTAGATATAAGCACAATTATATTTCTCAGAGCTAGTTTGAACAATGTCTTGACGAATTTTTGTTTTATCAAATGCAAAATGACTTGCACTTGGGTTGAAGATAATATCTATCGTTTGATAATTGTCTGCTGGTCGTTCTTCTCTCCAAGCATCTTCACAAATTTCTATTCCAATTTTGTGTCCTGCAATATCATAAACACCTTTTCCAAAAGGATAAGATTTGTTGTTAATAGTAAGAGTATCTTCTTTTTTGAATCCCCAAGAACTAAACCATCTTGGTTCATAATGTACACCATCATTTGCCAAATGATTTTTGGCGTAAAAACCTAAGATTTCTTGATTTTGAACAATGCAAGCACAATTATAACGAACTTGTTTGTGAAGAATAGGAAGTCCGATAATTACTGCAATATCTTTGGTATGGGGGATTATTTTTTCTAGTTCTTCCCATGCTGTTTCATATAGCCAATTACTTAAAAATAAGTCTTCACAACCATAACCTGTAATGGCTAGTTCAGGAAGACATAGGATGTCTATATTTTGTTGTTGAGCCTGCTGAATAGACTCAAGAATATTTTGTGTGTTATTTTCCCAATTAAGGGGTGTTTGATTAAGAGTCGAAGCTCCTATAATAAGTTTTGAATCCAAGAGTGTAGTGCTTTAGGGTAAACACTACAAAGGTAGCAATTTAAGGAAGGATTTGTAAAAGAACACAGGCTTTTTGGGCAGCAGCTTGTTCAGCTTTCTTTTTGCTAAAGCCAATACCTTGTCCCACAATTTCATCATCGATACTTACTTGTGAAGTAAATTCTTTGGTATTATGTTTTGTGCCTTTTTCCTTAATGATATTGAATTTTATCTTTTTTGAATTTTTTTGAGACCATTCAATTAATACACTTTTGAAATTATGATGATTATCAATAATGTCTTGGATGTTGATATAAGGTTTAATCAATCCATTGATGATAAACTTTGTACAGAACTTATAACCTCTATCCAAGTAAATAGCACCAATAAATGCTTCTAGTGCATTACCATAAATTGATTGATTCATGTGTTTGACATGCTTGTGTTGTGTTTGGAACTGTAAGACTTTGTTTAAGCCAATTTTTAGAGCCAAACCATTCAAGCTTTCTCGTTTTACAATACGAGAGCGAATTTCGGTAAGGAAACCTTCATCTTTGTAGGGAAATTTTTTGA
Organism: Cytophagales bacterium; assembly: GCA_024232295.1. Lineage (GTDB taxonomy): Bacteria > Bacteroidota > Bacteroidia > Cytophagales > JAAEPT01 > JAAEPT01. The sequence goes on along the minus strand of JAAEPT010000058.1, from coordinate 5,338 downwards.
AAAGGTACTCAGCAACGATAGCACCTAGAATAGCATCACCCAAGTATTCTAATCGTTCGTTAGAATCTTTGGAAACAGAGGAATGTTGTACAGCCAATTTGTACAAATCAAGGTTTTTGGGCTTTTTGCCCAAAATTCCCTTGATTGTAGTATATAAGGTAAGGTCTTTCTCTGATTTATTTTTTCTTGAAAAAAGAGATAGCACTTGTAATTATCCTTGGTATTTTTTGAAAATAACAGAGGCATTATGACCTCCAAATCCAAATGTGTTACTTAATGCAATATTTACTGTTCTTTCTTGAGCAGTATTTAGTGTTAAGTTTAATTTCTCATCAAATGAATCATCTACATTTGAGTGATTGATAGTAGGAGGTACAATATCATTTTGAATAGCCATAATTGAAGCAATTGCTTCAACTGCTCCAGCAGCTCCTAATAAGTGACCAGTCATTGACTTTGTAGAACTAATGTTCAAGTTGTATGCATGCTCACCAAAGATTGTTTTCACTGCTTTGATTTCACCTACATCACCCAATGGAGTAGAAGTACCATGAACATTTACATAATCAACTTCTTCTGGTTTAATTCCAGCGTCTTCCAAAGCATACTTCATTACATTACTAGCTCCTAATCCTTCTGGATGTGGTGCAGTAAGGTGATGAGCATCAGCAGACATTCCTCCACCAATGATTTCAGCATAGATTTTTGCTCCTCTAGCCTTTGCGTGCTCGTACTCTTCTAAAATAATAGAACCAGCACCTTCACCCATTACAAAACCATCACGCTCTTTGTCAAATGGTCTTGATGCTGTAGAAGGATCATCATTACGAGTAGATAAAGCTCTTAATGCATTGAAACCACCAATTCCAGCAGGAGTAATCGCTGCTTCAGAACCTCCAGTTACAATAGCATCAGCTTTTCCTAAACGAATGTAAGTAAAGGCATCAATAATAGCATGTGTAGAAGACGCACAAGCAGAAACAGTAGAGAAGTTAGGGCCTCTAAATCCATGTTCCATAGAAATGTGTCCTGCACTGATGTCAATAATCATTTTAGGGATAAAGAAAGGATTGAAACGAGGAGTTCCATTTCCTGTAGCATAGTTTGTTACTTCATCTTCAAACGTTTGAATACCACCAATACCAGCACCCCAAATTACACCAACTCTGTCTGCATCAGCAGTTTCAGTGCTAAGGTTTGCATCTTTGATTGCTTGATTTGCAGTAGCTACTGCAAACTGAGAAAACAAGTCCATTGTACGAGCTTTCTTTCTATCAATATGGTCTTTTACTTCAAAACCTTTTACTTCACAAGCAAATTGTGTTTTGTGTTGGCTTGCATCAAAACGAGTAATTGGAGCAGCACCACTAGTACCAGACTTTAATTCATTCCAAAACTCTTCTACTGTGTTACCAATTGGTGTAAGTGCACCAATACCTGTAACTACAACTCTTTTTAACTCCATATATATAATGAATTTAGATTCTTCTCTTGAAAGCGAGAAAGAATACGTATTAAAAGCAAATTAATAATCTCTTTTTTGGTGAAGAGATATGAAAGCATTACCAAAAATAATAAAAGAAAATATAAAAAGAAAAAAGCTTACACCTTTATGTACACTACAGGGTAGAGTATTTTAAAGTGTAAGCTTTTTTGTAGAACGGAAATTATCCGTTTTGCTCAATGTAAGAAATAGCTTCTCCTACAGTTGAAATGTTCTCAGCTTGATCATCTGGAATAGAGATGTTGAATTCTTTTTCAAATTCCATAATTAACTCTACTGTATCCAATGAATCAGCACCTAAGTCGTTTGTAAAGTTAGCCTCTGGAGTAACCTCAGACTCTTCAACTCCTAGCTTATCAATGATAATGCTTTTTACTTTCTCAGCGATTTCAGACATTTTGTTTCTCTTTTAAATTTGGTAAAAACATCAATTGCGAATGCAAATAAAAATATTTCATCTATGAATGTCAAACAATTTTTAAAACTTAATTAAAAGTTTTCAGAAATTTCTTCAGAGAACAATTTAATGACTATATTAGCAACTTGAATGTTTAATTTTTTAAGCACTCATACAACAATTTGTTGTCTTTTAAATTATGTCTGGGAACACTTATGTAGTGATTTCCTGTTAGTTAAGAATTTTATTCGTAATAAAAATAAGTAAAATTAGATTTATGAGTACCGTTGAAAAAAACGCAAAAATCATTGCTACCATTGGTCCTGTTAGTAGAAATAAAGAGATGATTTGGAAATTACACCAAGCTGGTGCAAACATTTTCCGAATGAATTTCTCTCATGGAGACCACTCTGATCATATTAAAGTAATTACTTGGGTAAGAGAATTAAACGAAGAGCATGGTACAAATATTTGTTTATTACAAGATTTACAAGGACCTAAGATTCGTGTAAACCAAGTAAAAGACGGTGGTGCAGATATTAAGCCTGGTGACAAGATTCAAATTGAAGCAGGTGATTTTGAAGGAGACGCTACTAAGATTAGTACTACTTATAAAACAATTGCTAATGATGTTAAGGCTGGAGATCAAATCTTAATTGATGATGGTAACTTAGAATTAAAAGTAGTAGATACTGATGGTACTACGGTTACTGCAGAAGTTGTTTTCGGTGGTAAATTGAAGTCTAGAAAAGGTATCAACTTACCTAACACAGATGTTTCTGAGCCTTCTTTAACAGAAAAAGATCTTAAAGACTTAGAATTTGGTATTGAGCATAATGTTGATTGGATTGCCCTTTCTTTTGTGCGTACTGCTGAAGACATTGTTGATTTAAAAGAAAGAATCAAAGCTTCTGGTAAAAATATCAAGGTGATCTGTAAAATGGAGAAGCCTGAAGCAATTGATAATATGGATGCAATCATTGAGGCAACTGATGCTTTGATGGTAGCTCGTGGAGATTTGGGTGTAGAAATCGACATGGCAAAAGTACCAATGGTACAAAAAGAAATGATTGAGAAGTGTAACAAAGCTAGCAAGCCTGTTATCGTGGCTACTCAAATGTTAGAATCAATGATTTCTAATCCTCGTCCTACTCGTGCAGAGACAAGTGATGTTGCCAATGCAATCACTGATGGTGCTGATGTAGTAATGCTTTCTGGTGAGTCTGCTGCCGGAGATTATCCTGAGCAAGCAGTTACTAGTATGGCTCGTATTATCCGTGAGGTTGAATCTCATAACACTGGATTGTACAAGTACTATGATGTTGAAGGCGAGACGAAAGAAGATGTTTTAGCAAAAGGTGTAGTTACTGCTGCTGCTAAATTATCTGAGCAAACAGATGCTAAAGCTATAGTAGGTATCACAGGTTCTGGATATACTGCTTATGAAATTGCTAAGCACCGTCCAGCTTCAAAAATTTATATGTTTACTCCAAACAAAGAGTTAATTACTCGTTTAAACTTAATCTGGGGAGTAACAGCATTCCACTATGACCATGAGTCAACTAGTTCTGATGAAACTTTCGAACAAATTCAAGGAATTTTGAAAGAGAAAGGTTTAGTAGAAGCTGGTGATGTTATTGTAAATACTGCAAGCATGCCATCTTGGAAGCACGGAAAAACTAACATGTGTAAAGTTTCTGTTGTAGAGTAAATACATGAAGTTGAATACTCAACTTTATCATAAATATTTCAAAATCCCTATGTAGTTTGTCTATGTAGGGATTTTCTTTTTTGAATTAAAAATTTTTGAAGTGATGATTAATGTAGAATTATTAAAAAAGATTTGTGAAATCAATGGGGCACCTGCCTTTGAAGAGCCTGTTCGTCAATTAGTTTTAAAAGAAATTGAAGGATTGGTTGATGAAGTTTCTGTGGATAATATGGGGAATGTTATTGCAGTGAAAAAAGGAGCAAATAATCCAGAAGTCAAAAAAGTAATGGTGGCTGCTCACATGGACGAAATTGGTTTTATTGTCACACACATTGATGATAGAGGCTTTTTACGTTTTCATACATTGGGTGGATTTGATCCAAAAACATTAACTTCTCAACGTGTAATTGTACATGGTAAAAAAGACTTAGTAGGAGTGATGGGAACAAAGCCTATTCACGTAATGAGTCCAGAGGAGAGAAATCAGCCTGTTAAGATTGGTAGTTTCTATATTGATTTGGGAATGCCCAAAGAAGAAGTAGAAAAATATATTTCTGTGGGAGATTCTATCACAAGAGATAGAGAACTAATTGAGATGGGGGATTGTGTAAATTGTAAATCAATTGATAATCGAGTTTCTGTCTTTATCCTAATTGAAACACTAAAAGCCTTACAAGGAAAAGAAATTCCTTATGACTTTTATGCAACATTTACAGTACAAGAAGAGGTAGGTCTAAGAGGTGCAAATGTAGCTACTCATGCAGTTAATCCAGATTTTGGAATTGGATTAGATACTACCATTGCTTTTGATGTTCCTGGAGCTGCCCCTCATGAAAAAGTAACATCTTTGGGAGAAGGTACTGCAATTAAAATTATGGATACTTCTGCTATTTGTGATACACGTATGGTTCGTTTTATGAAGCAAGTTGCTGATGAAAATGAGATTAAATGGCAACCAGAAGTTTTGACAGGTGGTGGAACAGATACTGCTGCTTTGCAAAGAATGGGAGAGAATGGTTCAATTGCAGGGGCAATCTCAATTCCTACTCGCCATATTCACCAAGTAATTGAAATGGCACACAAACAGGATATTGCTTACAGTATTCAATTGTTGACTGCATTGGTTAAGAAAATGGATACTTTTGATTACAAATATTAATTATTGGATAATAGGCATGGGTTGATTTACTTATGCCTATTTTTTATGAAAATTTACTTTTAAGTTATGTTATTACAGTCTCAAAATGATTTCAAAAACAAGCTAAAAATGAATTTGGAAAATTTGTAGATGAAGAAAAACTGGCAAAGTTTGATGTTACTCCAAGTACTTTTGAGACAATTTTTTTTAATCAAGGTAAGAAAATAGTTTGGGAGGGTTTTTCTCCAAATCTTCCTGATGAATGCTTTGTAGAGAAATATCTTTCTAACCTCAAAAAAGAAGGAGTTTACTATGTTATCACAGATGAATTATTGAGTTTGGATTCTGTGACAAAAGTTAAAGCAAAAGATATAGAAGAGTTTATAATCACTACTTATTCAAATCATTTTGATATTGATTTTATTCAACCAGAAGACGCAATTGTTTTAAATTTTGGTTGTTATTGAGAATGTATGATGCGTAATTTCTGATTTCTGTGAAAAAAGAAAATAGTGAAAGCAGCATTATGGTATGTTAATTTTTTGGAGAAACAGGTAGATTTCCTAAAGACTCTTCTAATAAAAGTTC
>JAAEPT010000057.1 GCA_024232295.1 Cytophagales bacterium | reverse complement strand
GGGACGAGGAGGTCGCAGGTTCGAATCCTGCCACCCCGACTTTTTCTATTTTTATAGATGTTTGTCTTGTAGCTCAGCTGTATAGAGCAACTGCCTTCTAAGCAGTAGGTCCCAGGTTCGAATCCTGGCAGGATCACATTTTGTTTATGTCTTGGTATTTGGAAAGTTTTTAGAACTTTCTATATTTGCAGAACAATTTTCCAATGGAGAGATGGGTGAGTGGCTTAAACCAGCAGTTTGCTAAACTGTCGTACGGGCAACCGTACCGGGGGTTCGAATCCCCCTCTCTCCACTTTTATTACCGAATATTTAGTTCGGGGTGTAGCGTAGCCCGGTCATCGCGCCTCGTTTGGGACGAGGAGGTCGCAGGTTCGAATCCTGCCACCCCGACTTTTCTATCTATATAGAAGTTGGTCCTGTAGCTCAGCTGGATAGAGCAACTGCCTTCTAAGCAGTAGGTCCCAGGTTCGAATCCTGGCGGGATCACAAAAGTCCAAATTGATATTTTTATCAGTTTGGACTTTCTTATTTATAAAACAAAAAATATACTTTTGTGTAACCATTTAAAGTTAAATGGAGTTACAAAATTAGAGTTTAAGTCAAATCCTATTTAAAGAGAGCAAACAGCTTGTAATACAAATGTAATTTTTAAGTGAACATATCATCACATTTTACTGAATCCATTTTCTAGACCAAGGAGAAAGTGTGATTGAGTGCATTTGTATGTTTTTTAATACAAGATTGTTTATCATGAAACCAAAGATAAAATTGGCGACTAGTAGAGAAATCTACAATCGCATTTTATGGGATTCTAGTTTCAATCAACGTGTTTTTTTTATTCAATTCATTGATCGTGTATCAAGTACTGGATTGCGTGAAAAACCATTGATTGAATGGGCTGGAAGTGATATCCCATGGAGTCGTGTACAATCTATCCGTTGTGGAGATAAGATTGTATGGGATCGAAACTTAAGAATTGACTTATTTGCGTCTAATCATTTACCTAAAGAGGCTTATTTAATTAGTCAAGAAAATAATTTAATTGTACAAGAAGATATTTTTGTTCAAAAATCAGTGTATCAATACATCAATGATGTTTGGACCTTTTACACCAAAGGAATTCAGGATTCCGTTGGACAGGAGAGTGTAAGTATTGTATCATGGAATATTCTAGCAGAGCATTATGAGAAGGAATATTTTGAAATGCGTTATGACGCGATTTTCAAAGAGCTTCAAAATGTTGATGCTGATGTTGTAGTTCTTCAGGAGGTAACTAGTTATTTCTTGGAGGAGTTGATGAAACAAAGTTGGGTGAGAGAAATGTATGTTTCTGCTTTGCCTAATGATATGAAGGATAGAAAGCATGGAGTGGTTATTATTTCCAAAATGCCTTTTTCATTAGTTGAGTTTACATATTCTTTTGCCAAACATTTTCCAGTTGCTACATGGAACCTAAATGGAAAATATGTTTCTGTTGCTGGTGTGCATCTATCAAGTAATTTTGATGGAGATAAGTCAGATATACGAAAAAAGCAGTTGAATCAATTAATTGACTACTTAGAGCAACAGAATAACCCTTATTGGATTACTGGTGATTTTAATATGAGGGGAAATGAAGAGTTAGGAAGCACTTTACAGAAATATCAAATAAGTGATTGTTGGCTACAAAGAAATTCAAACGATGAAGGTTATACTTTTGATCCTTCTGTAAATGAATTTGCTAAACAAGCAACACAAACAAATTTACCTGCCCGTTTTGATCGTATGCTTCAAAAAACTAATGAATGGGAATTGGCAGAGATAAGTTATTTCGCTCAAGAAGCTGTTTTGCATAATAATTTGCATCTTTCTGATCATTATGGTGTTTTTGCCCATTTCTCTTTCAATGAAAAGAAAAATGAAGTGAATCATTTACAAATAGTAAAACCAACTTATGAAAGTGGAATTGTAATTATCCCTCCCAAATCAGTTTGGAAATCTATTCAAAGTTTGAGAGAAAAATATGATGCAAAAGCTTATCGTTGGATGCCTCATATCACAATGATTTATGGTTTTCTTCCAGAAGAGCATTTTGAGGAAGCAACACAATTAGTAGCTGATAAGCTAAAGGGTTTTCCTGGTTTTGAAGTAAAGCTGTCAGAGTATCAAACCTTTTTACATCGAAATAAAGAAACTGTTTGGTTGAATCCAGTAACAGAAAATCATATTCTTGTGCACTTACAAAGTATTATTCAAGATTGTTTTCCTCAATGTAATGAGCAGTTAAAAGGTTTACAGGGTTTTACCCCACACATGAGTATCGGGCAGTTCTCAACAAAAGAAGAAGCCTTTAAGAAATTGCCTCAATGGAACTCAATTAATTTTCCAGTAGAATCAATTGCTTTTATTAGTAGAAAAGGAAACCTTCCTTTTGAGGAAAAATACCGAATTTATTTGGGGACAGGAGAAATTGAATTAGTTGATGAGAAGTTAAAGTCTCAAAATCAGTTGATGCAAATAATAAATGAACAACTACCTGTTATGGATATTGAACAAAAGAACCATAGAAAAATGGTAGTAGATTTTGTTGAGACTGCTTGTCAAGAAGTATTGGAATATCCTGTAGAGTTATATTCTGTAGGTTCTACGTATTTGGGTACAGATACAATTAAGAGTGATATGGATATGTTATGTTTGATTCCAAATCATTATACCCAATTAGAGTTTTTGCAACTTGTAGCAATTGAATTAGATGGTTTTGTGTCTAAATTGAATTTGGTAGAAGATGCACAAGTACCAACATTGAGAATGGAAATTGAAGGGGTAGGGGTTGATTTACTATGTGCTCAAAACCCTCATTTTCCCGCACCAATTTATCAAATTAATATAGGGGATTATCATCAATTTTCTGTAGAAAGTTGGCAAGCTCTTTCAAGTTATTTTGAAGCACAAAAACTGATGACATTAGTTCAATCGAATGTACGTTTATCTACTTTTCAAAATTTCTTGAAAGCCATTAGGATTTGGACATCTGCTCGAAAAATTAAAGGAAATGCAAGTGGATATTTGGGGACATATTCTTGGACGGTCTTGGCAGTATCAACAATACTAGAGTTTACCGATTCTAATCAAATCAATTGTTTGGAAGTGTTATTGAAGGCATTTTTCAGAAAGATGAAAGCAACAGACTGGACAAAAGGAATTGCTTTGACAGAAGAAGGTAAAAATGCGAAAGTTCGTCCAAAACAAGATCGAATGCCCGTGTTTACAACAATTACTCCTTGTTTTAATAGTGCTCGAAATATTACGCAATCAACAGTTCAAACTCTACAACAGGAGTTTGAGCGTGCAGTAGAGATGACTCAAAAATCTAAAGTTGATTGGGAAGCTTTATTAGAGGAAAAAGAGCTGAAGGGGTATGAATTAAAAGTTTGTGTTCAAAGTGAAAATACAAAGGCTTTGAATATTGCAAAGGGTTGGATAGAAGGACACTTGTTGGGTTTGATGATTTCCCTGGAACAAAATAATTTGTATGTTCAACTTTCTGCTGAATTTGTAGAGGAAGAAGAATCGTATTGTACTAAATTGTATGTTTCAGATGAAATTTCAAATAGTATGATTGATGATTTTATTAATCGATTTGACCAAGAAAATCCATTAGTAAAGTTGATAATAATGTAAGTGTTATTCAATAAAAAACCTCCATGATGAATGGAGGTTTTGTTATATTATCTAGGATTAGCTCTTCTTTTCTTTCTTTTTTTCTTTTTGAGCTTTTTCTTTTTTTTCTTCTTCTCAATTTTTGTTGAGTGTTCAATTGTTTGAGTACTCAAGCCAGTTCCAAATGTTATAGCTGAGCTAAATAGCATAATAGCTGCTAGGGCAAAAATCTTTTTCATAGTAATAGTAGTTTGGTGATTGTTATACTACCTTTATACTTAGTTATTTATGATAAGGTTTTTCTTTTGTAAGATGAGTCAAAAAAATAAAAGGTCACTCTCATAAGAAAGTGACCTTTTTCTATTTTTTAAGGAATAAATTTTAGTCTTCCAAAGCAGCAACACCTGGTAATACTTTACCTTCCATGTACTCTAATAATGCACCACCACCAGTAGATACATAAGACACATCATTACCAAAACCTAAGTTGTTGATAGCAGCAGCAGAATCTCCACCACCAATTAAAGAGAATGCTCCATTTTCTGTAGCAGTCTTTACAGCATGAGCGATAGACATTGTACCCTCAGCAAATTTAGAGAATTCAGAAACTCCCATTGGACCATTCCAAAGTACAGTCTTAGAATCTTTGATGATTTCAGAGAATTTTGTGATTGTTTCAGGACCGATATCCATTCCTTCCCAACCAGCAGGAATTTGACCTCTCTTTACTAATTTAGTGTCAGAGTCATTGCTAAAGTCATTTCCACAAAGTGTATCATCAGGTAAAACCAAGTTTACACCTTTTTCCTTTGCTTTCTCTAAAATTTCTAATGCTAAGTCTAATTTATCATTTTCACAGATAGATTCACCAATTTCTCCACCTAATGCTTTTACGAAAGTATAACTCATACCTCCACCAATGATCAAGTTATCAGCTTTATCTAATAATTTTTCAATGATTAAGATCTTGTCAGAGATTTTAGCACCTCCTACAATAGAAGTGAATGGGCTTTCTCCATTTTCCAATACCTTTTTAGCATTGTCCAATTCAGCTTGCATTACTTTACCAGCTACTTTGTCTGTAAAGAATTTAGCAATGATTGCTGTAGAAGCGTGAGCTCTATGAGCAGTACCAAATGCATCATTTACATATACATCAGCACCTAAACCAGCTAATTTTTTTGCAAAATCCTCATCACCTTTTGTTTCTTCATTGTAGAAACGTAAGTTTTCTAACAATAATAATTCTCCATTTTGTAAAGAAGTAGCTAAGTCTTTTGCTTCTTGACCGATACAGTCATTTGCAAATTTTACTTCCTGCTCGAAAACTTCAGATAATCTTTTAACAATGTGCTTCAAAGAGAATTTTTCATTTACTTCTCCTTTTGGTCTCCCTAAGTGAGACATTAAAATAGCAGAACCACCATCTGATAAAATTTTCTTTACAGTAGGAATTACTGCATTGATTCTTGTTTCGTCTGTGATTTCAAATTGATCATTCAAAGGAACATTAAAATCAACACGAATGATGGCTTTTTTGCCAGAAAAGTTATAACTATCTAATGTTTTCATAATATGAAATTATTAAAATTTAGGCGTTTTAAAATATATAATTAAAGTAGGTGTGTAGTGTGTTTATGCTTATTCAGCATGTAACCAAGCTTTTTTAGCTAATAAGTCTTCTTCTTCTTCTTCTACATCTGGGTCTGGAACACAACAGTCTACTGGACATACAGCAGCACATTGTGGCTCTTCATGGAAACCAATACATTCCGTACATTTTGTAGGTACAATGTAATAAAGCTCGTTTCCATCAGCACCATAAGCACCACCAGTAATAGGGTCTTGTCCTTCACTAGCATCCATAGCCGAACCATCTTCTAGTTCGATTTCTGCAAGGGCAGTACCATCAGAGTAGTTCCATTCTACTCCACCTTCGTAGATTGCCGTATTTGGGCATTCTGGTTCACAAGCCCCACAATTGATACATTCTTCTGTAATAATAATTGCCATATCCTTATTTGAATTTGTATGGTTGTTAGTTAAATGTAAGAAAAACGATTATACTTTACAAAGTAAAACCTAAACAAATCTAATAGATGATTTTTCCTCAATCAAATATTATTAATGTATTTTTGCATAAATTTGCTAGTATGGAATTAATACAAATATTGAATTCGTTTGTTGCATTAGGGGAAAAACTGAAAAACCTTGAAGCAACACAAAAAGAGGAGTGGGTGTATCATACACGAGGTTTTAATAAGTGGTTTGATGAGAAAAGTATCGATCAAGCACTAGAGGGAATTGTTATTTTATTAGAGGAAAAGAATCTTCAAAACTTTGTGAATCAGTACAATATTGATTTATCAAGAGCTCCCAAGAAAATAGGTGTAGTGATGGCTGGAAATATTCCTGCTGTAGGGTTTCATGATTATTTGTGTGTGCTTCTATCAGGTTGTTTATTAGAAGCAAAATTAAGTTCTCAAGACAAATATTTACTACAAGTTATTCATCAATTATTAGTAGAGATAGAACCTGAGTTTGCAAATAGAGTTCAGTTTACTGAACAATTAAATATAAAGAGCCTAGATGCAATCATTGCCACAGGTAGTGATAATTCAGCTCGTTATTTTGAACAATACTTTTCAAAAGTACCTAATATTATTCGCAAGAATAGAACATCTTGTGCAGTGCTGAATGGAAAAGAAGAAGCCCAAGATTTCGAAAATTTAGGGATGGATATTTTTCAATATTATGGATTGGGATGTCGTAATGTTTCCAAACTATATGTTCCAAAGGATTATGATTTCACTCCTTTGCTAGATGAATTATGTAAGCACTATACAGAAGTTGCTTATCATACTACTTATGAAAATAACTACACTTATAATAAGTCGGTTTATTTGGTGAACAAAGAAGAGCATTTGGATACTGGTTTTGTGCTTTTGAGAAGAAGTGAAGAATTAGTTTCACCAATAGGAGTAGTGTATTATGAGCATTATGAAGATGAAATTACGCTTAAAGAATCTTTGAAAAATGAAGAAGAAAAGATTCAATGCATTGTATCCAGAAATGGTGAATGGAAGGGGAGTTTTGCCTTTGGAGAGGCACAACAACCCAAAATTAATGACTTTGCAGATGGTGTAGATACCATGCAATTTTTATCAGAGATTTAAGTTTATGAAAAATCCCTTATTACAAACTGTGATAAGGGATTTTTTTAGTATTTATTAATTGGAGTAAATATGCTTTTTAGCCTAAGGTAAATTACTCCCCAAAATGCCTCTCTAAATATTCTTACACTCATTTTTGAAACACCTTCAGTTCTATCTGTAAATACAATTGGAACTTCTTCAATTTTGTATCCCTTTTTCCAAGATTTGAATTTCATTTCAATTTGGAAAGCATATCCAATGAAGCGAATTTTATCTAAGTCTAGTGATGATAAAAGTCCTCTAGTATAACAAACAAAACCTGCTGTTGCATCATTTAAAGGTAGTCCTGTGATGTATTTTACATATTTACTAGCAAAGAAAGACATCAATACTCTCTCCATTGGCCAGTTGACTACATTCACTCCATTTTTGTAGCGAGAACCTACTGAAAGGTCAGCACCTTCAGAACAAGCTAAATAAAGTTTTGGTAAGTCTAGAGGGTTATGAGAAAAGTCTGCATCCATTTCAAAAATAAATTCATAACCTTGTTCTAATGCAAATTTAAATCCTCTAATATAAGCTGTTCCTAATCCTAATTTTCCTTCTCTTTCTATGATGAATAAACGATCATTGAAACGAACCTGTAGTCCTTTTACCAAATCTGCTGTTCCATCAGGAGAACCATCATCTACAACCAGAATATGCACTCTCTGTGAAACCGAAAAAACTTTTCTAATAATGGCTTCTATGTTTTCCTTCTCGTTGTAGGTTGGTATGATTACTAAACTATTTTCCACCTTGCAATATATGAATATTTCTAAATTTCATTCACTTTATTTAAATTGATTTGCAACTTTTTTTGCATGTAGAATACAATCAGGTACAGAAATTCCACCTAATAAATTACTGGTGATAAAAATTCCTTCTTTTTCCCATTCTGCTTGCTGTTGTCTAAACTTATAAAGTTGTGCATCATATTGTGGTATGGAACGAGGGTAGAAGGTATAATATTGTTTGATAGGATTTCCTTTTATTCCATAAAGTTCTTGCAGTTCTTTATTTACCTCTTTTTTTATTATTTCACTATCTAGTTGTGCATTTTCTTGGTATTGATTCCCTCCTACAAAGGAAGTAAATAGGAAGTTGTCTTTACTTGTTCTATTTTCAAAAACACTACTGTTCCAGATAGTACCTGCACTAAATTTATTTTCAATTTTGGGGTGAAGTGTTCCAAACCCTAATAATTTTTCTCCAATATCTTTTTTAGCATATACACTATGTATAATTGACATAGGAGGCATGTCTAATTGTGTTAGTTGCTCAGCAATATTAGGAGATAATTCTTGTAGTAAATGTGAAGTGGTAGTTGGAGAACAAGCAAATACAAGTTGTTTGACTTCACTATTATTTCCTTTATTATCTATTAATGAATACCTATTTTCTGTTTTTGTGATCTTTTCAATACTAGTGTTGAGATGTAAGTTTTTGAGTTGAGATGCAATTTTATTGGGCAAAACTTGTAGTCCTTCTTTGAAAGAAACTACTTTTTTTCTGTCCAACCCTCTGTTTTTTGCAAAGCCTTTCAATAATGATTTGTATTGTTTCTCATTTTCTATGAGGCTTGGAAATGCCAATGAAGTAATTAGTGTTTTTGGATTTCCTGCATAAATTCCTCCAATAAAAGGATTGACTAGGTATTCAATAATTTCATTACCAAAATGCCTTTCTAAAAAATCATGTACAGTTTCTTTTTCTATTTCTTGACTTGATGGGAATTTCCCTCTTAACTCCTTGATGATTTTGATCTTTGTTTTCCACGAAAAAAAGTTGCTAAGAAGTAATTTAAGAGGATGTTGAGGGATGCTTGTTACTTTTCCATTTTTTACAATAAAGCGATTTTTACTCACTTCATTTGATAAAACAAGTTCTTCGCTCAATCCTATTTCATTAATGAAAGCTTCGATTTCTTGACTACAAAGCAAAGTATTAGGTCCATATTCCAGAAGATTTCCATCTTTCCTTTCTGAATGAATAACTCCACCTACCTTATTAGATGCCTCAAATAGCACATAAGGAATTTCTTGTTTTTGTAATTCATAGGCAAGACTAAGCCCAGAGATACCCGCACCAATAATACCAACCATACCCAAAATAATTTCTCTTATTCAAAAGTACCATAAAAAAACATGAGATTGAAAAATGTACTCTTGATTCTTATCATACAAAGTATGTTACTTTTACAGGATGTATTTGAATACTATGTGAAAAGAGTTTAAGATAAAGTGATGAAGAGATTATTTTGTGTGATATTGTTTTTGATAAGTCAAATTACTTATGCTCAACTGAAAGATACCTTAATTGTAGATGGGAGACGATTTTTTCAAGAATCTTCAGATTCTTTAGGAGAAAAATATCATATTCATTTTGAGCAAGAAAATGGAGGATGTTGTGTGAATCTTCATCAAGTGAAACAAGAAGAAAGTTTTAAAGAAAAATATGGGTGAGATTATTTTAATCAAGTACAAAATGAGTTTCAACAATGCCAAAAGCAATTGACTTATGATTTTTTTGAAAATGAATGTGGTTGTGAAATAGACACTAATGAAATTACATATAATTATGGAGAAGTGGAAAATTATAATCAAAGAATATTGATTAGTGAATATGATACATCACTACACTTATTAGAATGTGCTTTTAGATTGGATAAATTTCTTGATGAATTTAAAATTATTGACTCGATCAATATTCATACAAATAGGAAAATTACAGTTGAGCTTGGTTTTTATGCACACAAAAAAGAAAGTGAATATAGGAAGAAAGTAGTATTGGCATTTTTTGAAAGATATTTTAGAGAAGCAAAACTTAAAACAATAGTATTTGTGTTTAAAAATTATGGTTGTGTAGAAGATATAGATATTCAGTTATATGGGTATATAAAGAAATTAGATTTTGTTAAGGCTAAAGTAGTTAAGATTGAATAAAAGAAAACCCTGACAGAAAAATCTATCAGGGTTTTTAATTATGTGTTTAGCAAAATTTTATTGCTTAGTGATTTTTGCAGTGTGAATACCTTCCTCAGTTTGGATTTGTAAGAAATATAATCCAGTCGCTAAGTCAGAAACATCAATCGTAGATTCTGTAGAAGAAGCTACTTCTTGACCATTTGCATTTAAGATAGTAACACTTACTACATCAGTATCAACTGTGATAGAAGAAGTAGCAGGATTTGGATATACAGAGATAGAAGCTTCAGCTAAATCAGTAATATTAACCATTACACTATTCGCTTCATAAGCACCCAAATCAACAGTCGCACCAGCAACTCTGATTCTACCACCTAAGTCTGCATTTCCAACCATTGCTTCAATGTTTGTATCATCTCCAGCATCAATTGCAGGACTACCAGCTGCCAATGTGTAGTCTCCATTATCAGCATCTACATACATTGGGTCATTGTTAGAATTTTCTGTGATTGAAGTATTTGATAAAGCATAATCATTTGCAATTGTAACCTCTGTAATGTTGTTACGCATTATTAGGTTATTTACTTCTTCATTACTTCCATTAGCCCAGAAATCAAGTGGCATTGTTGATTCATTACCATAGAAGATAGAATTATATATGTTTAAGTTGAAATTAGCAGTACCTCCTGTTTTTCTACTTGCAGCAATCAAAGCAGTAGTACCAGCATCAGAACGACTTCCATTATAAGTGTTTCCAGCAAATGTACAGTTGACAATGTTTGTAGTGACATTTGAATTGTCTGAAGCAGAGATTAAACCACCACCACTTCCCTTGAAACCAGTCCAGTTATTTGGATGATCTACAGTGAAGTTATCTGCTACTAAGTTATTTGCAAATTTGATGTTTAATTCTGAATTATCGTGAGCAACTGCTATCCAACTTGGAGCATAACGAGAACTATTGTTGCGAATTTTTGTATTTTCTACAGTAAGATCATATACACCATCACCTTTTACTCTTACTTCAAAACCTCCACCTTCAGTGAAACCTGTGTTGTCTTTGATATCACAATTTCTGATGACTAAACTACCACCACCATCAGTTCTTTCATAATACAGTCCATTTCCATTTCTTTCTTCTGGAATTGCAGAATAAGGTTGATTACCTCCAGTAATTGTGAATCCATCAATTACTACATTTGGAGAAGTAACATTTACAACATGAATAGCGTTGTCATTTCCATCAATAATAGCTTCATTCATTTTAGGATTTCTTTGCATTAAATCCATTTCTGAACCGTCATAACCACCCCAAAGTTTAATGTCTTTATTGATGTTTACAGCATCATAAGTACCGTTAGCAACCAAAATTGTATCTCCAGTTTCTGCGACAGAAATCGCTTGAGAAATTTGAGAATATGCTTTATCCCAAGAGCCACCATTACCTGATTTTTCAGCATCTACATAGATACGTGTAGAAGGTGACACATAATTAAGTTTTGATAAGAAAATACTATTATGACTACTTCCACCATCTAGGTTTGCAGTACCAGCACCTGGATCAAAGTCAGTAGCTGCTCGGAACCAACCTCCTAAAAGTAGACTACCATCATTTGTGATGTGTGAATTTGCAGCTAAAGATACAGAAGTATTACCAAAACGAGCATAAGTGATTAGATTTGCATCTTTGTCTAAGTAAACTCCATGTGCATCTGTATTTGTATTTGTGCTAGTACTATAGATAGTTACTTCATCTTCATTTCCACCATCTTTGAATAGTCTCATTCTTGCACCAAAACGAACACCTCTGGCAGCATAAATACTTCCGTCAATTGGGCTAATGCCAATATCAAATATTGGGTTTGAAAATTTATCTTCAGAACCATCATAGATGGTGTTAGTCCAATTATGGGTCAATTCATCTGCTGTATTATTTACATCTTTATTAAGTTTTGTGATAAAACCACGCTGATGACTAGTATTTCCACCAATTACTTGATTATCAATCGTCATTTTTGCAATATATCCTCCAGCGATCATGATATCACCATCTTTGGCAATTTCAACGTCTCTTACTCTACAAGTTCCGTTTGTCTCTGAAGCAACAATATTTTCTAAATGCACAGGTGTACCATCAGATTTATTGATCATGATGATGTGTCCATTTATTTTTGTTGATGTTTGTGTGAAAACATTTTGACCACCTAGTGAAGCTACATTTACGGTACCAGGACTATGATCTCCAACAACATAAACAAAGTTGTCATCTTGTGCTATTGATCTGTTTGTGATTTGTGCAGTTGAATAGTTTTCTACTCCCCATTGATAAGAAAGAGAAGAGTTATATTTAACAGTGAAACCAGCATTTGCTGCACTTGTAGTTGTTGACTCTAAGTCAAGAGCAAATGGATCTAATGCAATTGTAGCAGCAGATTCTCCTGTGATATAAATATCACCATTAGTGTCAACTTCTACACCTCTAATCCATGTATCAGCTCCTGTAGCTAATGCAGTACCACTAATGTATGTTCCATCAACATCTGATAATTTTACTACAAAACCATTCCATTTACCAGCTGTTCCTGTAAGGTGAACTCCCTCACTAGAACCCAATGAACCTTGGAAAATACCTGTAACGATTACTTCACCATTTTGTGCTACTGTAACATTTGTAACACGACTAACTGTTGTAAAGGCTTTTGCCCATCTAAGACTTCTATCAGATGTGTAGCTCATTACTCCACTACCATCACCTATATTAACACGATTAGTACCAGAACCTAAGTCAAAGTCAGTATTTCCCTTTAAGTTAAATGCTCCGACAAATATATTACCATTATCATCAGAAGTGATACTAGATGTATTCATGTGTTGGTTGGTTTTAATCATACCAGCCCAATCATAATTAACATCTCCTTGTCGCCCGAAAGTTAAAAGCGAAGCTCCAAGTAATAAACCTGTAACTAATTTTTTCATGTATGTAAAAATTTATTGTAAAACTTGATATTAAGATACACAAAAAAATAATCTAAGTATGCATAAAAATGTATTGAAACATAAAATATTTTAACTTTGTTGAAAATAGTTCAGAATTGTATGAAAAAAAATAAATGTATTTTCTTAGATAGGGATGGCGTAATCAATAAAGATTATGTTGATTATGTATATACTATCGAAAAATTTGAGTTTTTGGAAGGAGTGCAAGAAGCCTTACAAAAATTTAAAGAAGCTGGTTATCTGTTGATTGTGATCACAAATCAATCTGGAATTGTAAAAGGAATTTATAAAGAAGAGGATGTTTTGAATGTTCATAATCATATTCAATCACATACAAATAATGCATTAGATGATATTTATTATGCCCCTTATCATGAGAAATGGACAAATTCTTTGACAAGAAAACCCAATTCTTTGATGTTAGAAAAGGCAATTGCGAAATATAATATAGATCCTGCTCAATCATGGATGATTGGTGATAAACCAAGAGATTTATATCCTGCTGTAAAGTTGGGAATGAAAACAGGTATTATCAATTATGAAAAGATTCCAGAAGCGACAATTGAAGGTGATAATTTATTAGAAATTTATCACAAAGTAATGCGAGAAGTAGGAGAGTAGGGTTTACTCAATTCCTCAACAAAAAAGCAGATGATTTCTTCATCTGCTTTTTTGTGTTTATAAAACTTTGGGCATAAAAAAACAGACTAAAATAAATTTAGTCTGTTATAAGTATTTTTCTACTGATGGAAAATTATAAATCTTCAGCAGTTTTCTCAATCTTGATGTCATTATTTGTGTATGTTGCACATACACTATGCTTGTAACAAGAAGTTAAAGACATTGCTGCACCAAGTACAAATGAGATCAAAACAATTTTTTTCATAATTATTTTGGTTAATTCTACAGTGTGTTGTCCTGTATAATTCTTAGTTGTTTTCAGTAGTTGTTTCAACTTTCACATCATTGCTTGTGTAAGTAGCACAAACACTGTGCTTATAACAAGAAGACAATGAAAATAAACCAACAACGAAAGATATTAATACTAACTTTTTCATAACTCTGATAATTTTTTGTTGTCCAAATATACAAAACGAGATGCATAAAAGCAACTACAATTTTACTCCCCTAACTTCAAAGCTATTAAATATTAAGGTGGTGTTAACAACTTTATAGTAAGCAAAATATGTTTTTTTTTTGATATTTAATCTAAACAAGTTAGTAAATATTCAAATCTGTGTTTAGTTACATTTTTTCATCTTTTTGTACTTTTTATTACGAGCCAATTCTATTTTAGGTTTTCCAAACTTCCAATTATATTTTTAAACTAACTGTAACCTAGAATTTCCAAGACTCTTTCTGCTTTTTGTTCTTGACAAAATTCCTTAACAATTAATTCTCCATTTGTTTTTTTATCAATAACAATGTGTTTAGGGGTTGGGATCAAACAATGTTGTAATCCACCTAAACCTCCTAATACTTCCTGATATGCACCAGTATGAAAGAAACCAAGGTATTGTGTAGAGTCTTGAGGAATTTGGGGTAAGAAAGTTTGAAGGTTATTATTTTCGGATTGATAATAATCCATACTATCACAAGTAAGTCCTCCTAATAAAGCCCTTTGATAATTTTCATTCCAATTATTGATTGCCAACATGATAAAGTTCTGTTCGATAGCCCAAGTATCTGGTAAGTGATTAATGAATGAGCCATCAATCATATACCATTTCTCTTTATCATTTTGATTTTTACTATCTAGTACAGAGAAGAATGTAGCTCCACTCTCACTTACTGTAAAAGAGCCAAACTCTGTGATAATGTGTGGTTCAGGGACATTATATTCTTCACATTTTTTCTGAATAGTATTAATGATTTCAATAATGATTCCCTGATAATCAAAGTCAAAATTAAGTTTGTTTTTGAAGGGAAGACCACCTCCAATATCAATTGTATCTAGTGTTGGACACACTTTTTTGAGTTCACAGTATTTTGTGACAAATTTATTAAGCTCATTCCAGTAGTATCCACTATCTTTGATTCCTGTATTAATGAAAAAATGCAGTAATTTTAGAGAAGCATGAGGATGGGGTTTGATTTTTTCTTCATATAACTCTACCACTTTACTATAGCGAACACCCAAGCGAGAAGTCCAGAAATTGTACTGTGGTTCTTCATCTGTTGCTACTCTTATTCCTACTTGAAACTCGTTCTCAACTTGATAACAATCTAATTCATTCCAGTTATCTAATACAGGAATACAATTGAATGAATTTTCTAATAAATCATTTAATTTATCTGTATAAGCTTGGCGTTTAAAACCGTTCGCAACAATCAGCGTATTTTTATCAATTTTCTCTTGAGTATACAGATGTTTGATGATGTCTATGTCAAAAGCTGAGGATGTCTCTATTTGAGCACTCTGCTTGAGTACAGTATTCAATATAAATTCAAAATGTGAGGATTTTGTACAATAACAATAGGTATAATTACCTTGATAATTTAATTGTTCAAAAGCTTGGTGAAACCAATTGGTAGCTTCTTGTATCTTTTTTTCGATACTAGGCAAATAGGTAAGTCTAAGAGGCGTACCATGCTCTTTAAGAATGTCCAATAGAGGTAACTCATTGAACAATAAAGCATTATTTTCGACTTTAAATTCTTCTTTTGGGAAGTCATTAAAGCGTTGTTGGATAAAATCGAAATAACTACTCATAAATAAGAAGTAATAATATCAATAAACTTCATGACCTAAAGGGTGCAATATTGTCATTATTTTAGCATCTTGCAACAAAAAATATTATTCAATTACTGTAAGATTTATCAATATGGATTTACAAGCGAATATCAAGAAATCAATCGTGATAGCCTTCAAAGAGGTATATCAAGTTGATTTAGAAGAGAAAGCAATTGTTTTACAACCTACTCGTAAGGAGTTTGAGGGAACGTATACATTAGTAACTTTTCCTTTTGCTGGTCGGTTGAGACAGAGTCCAGAAGCTGTTGCAAATGCTATTGGTGAATATTTAAAGGAAAGCAGTAGTGAAATTGCAGATTTCAATGTGCTAAAAGGTTTTTTGAACCTAGTAATTGCTGATAATATTTGGGTAGAAGTATTTAATAATATTTTAAATACAGAAAATTATGGACAGAATGAAACCAATGATAAAACTGTCATGGTTGAATATTCTTCTCCTAATACCAATAAACCTTTGCATTTAGGACATCTTAGAAATAACTTTTTAGGGTATTCTTTGGCTGAGATTTTAAAAGCAGGAGGATACAAAGTTGTCAAAGCAAATCTTGTGAATGACAGAGGTATCCATATTTGTAAGTCAATGCTAGCTTACCAAAAATGGGGAAATAATGAAACTCCCTCAGAAAGTTTGAAGGGAGACCATTTAATTGGTAAATATTATGTGGAGTTTGATAAAAACTACAAAGTAGAGATCGAAGCATTGGTTGATGAACAAAAGGTGAATTATCCTGCAATTGCTGCTACAACATCAGTAAAAGAGTTGAAAGATGCTTTAAAAAAGAAGAAAGATCTAACTGATGATGAGAAGAAACAGATAGAGACAATTAAGGAAATATATACTTACGCAGAGAAGAATGCACCTTCTTTTTTGGAGGCACAAGAAATGCTAAGAAAATGGGAGGCAGGAGATGAAAAAACTGTTGCTCTTTGGAAACAATTAAACAATTGGGTGTATGATGGGTTTAATCATACATACAAATTAATTGGTGTTGATTTTGACCAATTCTATTACGAATCTGATACCTATTTATTAGGGAAGGATATTGTAAATGAAGGATTGGAAAAAAATACATTCTATAAAAAAGAGGATGATTCTGTATGGGCTGATTTGTCCAATACAAAATTAGATGATAAGCTAGTATTGCGTGGTGATGGAACTTCTGTATACATCACACAAGATATGGGGACTGCTGATTTGAAATATAAGGATTATAGTGTAGATAAATCAATCTATGTTGTAGGAAATGAGCAAGATCATCACTTTAAAGTATTAAAGACAATCTTAGGAAACTTAGAACGTCCTTATGCTGATGGAATTTATCATATGTCTTATGGAATGGTAGAGTTACCAAATGGTAAGATGAAGTCTCGTGAAGGAACTGTAGTTGATGCTGATGATTTGGTAGGTGGTATGATCGATATTGCCAAAGAAAGAACTGATGAACAAGGGAAAATTGATGGTTTCACTGAAGATCAGGCTCAAGAGTTGTATAAAATGCTAGCTTTGGGGGCTTTAAAATATTTCATTTTGAAGGTTGATCCAAAAAATACGATTTTATTTGATCCAGAAGAGTCAATTGAATTCCAAGGAAATACTGGTCCTTTCATCCAATATAACCATGCTCGTATCTGTTCTTTGATGAGAAAAGCTGATGAAATGGGTGTCTCTTATACAAAGGATGTAAGTCTTTCAAATTTAGAGACATTAGAAGTTGAGTTGATATCATTGATGAGTACTTTCCCTGATGTGATTAAAGATGCAGGAGAGAAATATGCTCCATCAATTATTGCTCAATATGCTTATGATTTGGCAAGAACATATAGCCGTTTCTTTAATGAATGCCCAATTTTCAAGAATGATTCTGAAGAAGTGATTCAATTTCGTTTGACACTTTCATACGGAGTAGGAAAGGTGATTGAAAAAGCAATGAAACTATTAGGAATTGGTGTTCCAGAGAGAATGTAATTCTAATTAAACCATAAAAAATAAATGAAATGGTCTTAGTGTTTGTGCATTAAGACCTTTTCTATATCAAATACAACCATGAAAAATTGGATTGAAGCTTTTCGTCTAAGAACATTGCCTCTTGCTCTTGCAAGTATTGGTTTGGGTAGTTTCTTGGCTGTGAAAAATGGGGGTTATCGCTGGGAAGTTTTTACTTTGTGTGCTTTGACAACTATTTTCTTGCAAATTCTCTCAAATCTTGCAAATGATTATGGGGATACTCAAAATGGAGCTGATAATGTAGAAAGAGAAGGACCAAGTCGAGCAGTGCAAACAGGTGCCATAACCAAAGAAGCAATGTTTCGTGCAATGATTATTTTTGTGATACTTTCTCTAGTTTCTGGTTTAAGTTTATTGTTCATCACATTTGGTTTGGTCCAATTATTGAAGATCTCTCTATTCTTTGGGTTAGGAATTGTTTCGATCATTGCTGCCATTAAATACACAGCAGGAAAGAATCCTTATGGATATGCAGGTCTAGGAGACATTTCTGTACTAGCATTTTTTGGTTTAGTAGGAGTTTTGGGAACTTATTATTTACATACTCAGTCTTTTGAATGGAATTTATTATTACCTGCTTTATCTTGTGGGTTATTTTCTGTCGGGGTTTTGAATGTAAACAATATTCGTGATATTGATTCTGATGAAATTGCTGGCAAACGCTCAATTCCTGTTCGTTTAGGTAAGAAGAAAGCTCGTTTATATCATTGGACTATTCTTATATTTGGGATGTTAACTACATTGATATATATTATTCTCTATTATGAGTCCATTTATGATCTTTTAGTTATTTCAAGCTTTCCTTTAATTGTTTATAACGGAGTGTCTGTGTATCAAAAACAAACGGCTCAAGAACTAGATCCTTATTTGAAACAAATGGCTTTGTCAACACTAGCTTTTGTACTCACATTCGGTATCGGAATAATTTTATAAAAAAAAACTATTACAATTTGTGCAACCTTTCCCTACTAAATAGGGTAAATACCTTTGTAATACCTAATTTACTTTATTCATTATTTGGTTAAATAAAGAAAGACATGGAATATCAAGTTAATTGTGAGAACGAAATACAAATGCTTCAAGAAAAAATTGAAAGAATCACTCACCTTATTATGAAAGGAAGTAGAGATTCTATCCTACGAGAAGATTTGAATTATTATCGAGAAAAGCTCCAAATACTCACTAACCAATCAGAAAATAAACAGATAGATATATTAGATTAATAAAAAAGCACTCAAATTTGAGTGCTTTTTTGTTATGTCAGTCTTTCTTCTAGTAAAAAATATGCAAAACTCATTCCAAAGTGACTCGTCCTTTTATCAAGTTCTTTCAACGTCCAACCCAAACAATTAGTTATCATTTTTTGCATTTCTTGATATGAATGTTTTTCAGTAATGTCTTCAAAGTCTTCACAATCAATCAATAAATTTTGTAAATCAAGGACATTTGATAGTTTTATGATGTAATAGTCTTTTGTTACATCCAATAAAAATTGTTTAGGATTATACTCACAGTTATGTCCATAAGCATCACAATCAAGAATGAAATCTTCTAAATAAGTTGATATAATTTCTCCCGTCTCAATCACTATTAAAAAATGTTCACCTTGTCCATTGTGTCCAAAGTTAAGGATTGGTACAAGCTGATTTTTACTATCATCATTTTCCCAGTCTCCAAAGAAATCTTGAAAAGAAAGCATTTCTTCAAGGGTAGCTTTTGCTCCCTGTAAAACAAATGGACCTTCTATTAAGTCTGCGGTATAATGAGTTGCTATGTAATCTTTTACATCATTATCAATTTTTGTTATTTCTAAGATCTCTGTTAATTTCTTGAAATAATCTTCATTGATAGCTTCATTTTTAGAGATGAAATCATCTACAAGTTGCTTATTTTTTTTTCATAAAGCTTTCTTAGTTGTACTTTACTAATCTTGTTTAGTATTTTCTTTGTAACACTTCAGAAAGGACAAAAGCTTGTTTGAACTTATCTTTATCTTGTAATATTTTTGCCATTTTATTACTACTCTTCTTTTCGATATGATAATGCTCAAGGTGTTCTACTTTTTCTAATACTTCTTCCTTTTGCTTAGTCATTCCATAAGAATTATACTTTGCATATTGATTCAAAGGAGTATCTGGAGCTTGATAAGTTGGAGTTTGGGGAGTTGGTGCAGTTTTTAGTAAAAACTCTTTCTCTTTTTGTAATCCAGCTTGTTTTTCTTGTCTTCTCTTGGCAAACTCAGCTAATTTTTGTTGATATATCAGGTCTTGTTGAGAAGGGGTAGTATTTGCTGTATCAGTAGCATTATTGGTGTTTTGTTTTGAGCCTCTTACAGCTTTTACAATCCAAATGATTATACTAATCACAACGATAATAGCACCTATTGGGAAGTCTGCATATTGCATAATTTTCTTTGTTTAGGTAAAAATTAAAAAGTCAGCCCTAGCAAGAGCTGACTAAAAATACTAAATATTTCGGTTTGCCACTGCGAATTTTCGAATAAATTTCTCTGCAGGTAATAAACAGAATGCCACAACCAAGTTGAAGAATACTTTCACAATTGGAATACCTCCTGTAAGATCTCTAAATAATGGCTCAATAATAATGTTTACAAACTTGAATACAATGAATACACTAGCAAATGTTAAATAACGCATTAAACGTTTGTTATTTGATGATTTACTGTATCGATTTACTGCAAAAATTACAGAGATTAAGAATAGAATTTGAGCTGCAAAAAACCACCAACGTTCCCAAAAAGGTTTTATAATGACAAAATTATAACTTACTTCTTCAGACCAATGTTTACCATTGTTCGATGACTTTACTTTGAATGTATACACTCCTGGGTCAAGGTTTGTGTAGTTTGCTACATTATTTTTTGTTTCTTTTTGCCAATCCTTATCATATCCATCTAAGATGTATTGATAATAGATACCATTTTGTTTCTTTAGACTCACAGAAATAAAGTCGAAAGTAAAATGATTTTTCTTGTATGGAAATTCAGCATACTGTCCCAATACTCCAGCACTATTGCTCTCTTCTACAAGTGGATAGATACTTAAGTCCTCTTTCTTTGAAAATAGTAGAATATCTGCAATGTAAGTAGGGAATGCATGACCTTGGTGATGTTCTACATTATAGTCATGTTTTGTGATCCCTTTTGAGTTACCAAACCAAATATGACCTCTATGGTCTTTACAAATGGATTGAGATAAGCATTCAGTTGTCTCTAGTCCATTTTTTTCAGAGAATACAACAATAGAATCTTGTTCTATGTAGATTTTACTAATTCCACTTCTGTGTCCAATCCATACATTGTTATCATCATCAGTGATAATAGAATAACAATAGTTTGAAATCAATCCACTCTCTGAAGTGTATCCTTTAAATTCTTTTTCATCAAACGAATAGACACCACTTCCTTCTGTAGCAATCCAAATGATACCATTTTTATCTTCAGTTACTGTGTTTACATCACGAATAGGGAAGGAGCCTTTTTGGGAGAGAAGTTCCATTTTTCCATCATGAAAAAAGGCTAAACCTGCTGAGTGAGTAGTAAACCAAATACGTCCTTTGCTATCTTTAAAGATGTCAAAAATATCATTGTGTAAGAATCCAGAACGAGTATCATAGTGTTTGATTAACTCTCCTGATTTTTTGATATGATATACTCCTTTTGTAGCTACAGATAACCATAATGTGTTATTCTCTCCTTCAGTGATGACCCTTACTTTATCAAAAGATGAAATATCAGTGACTTCTAAGTAATGTGTAGTATCGGCTGTGGTGTCTGCTTTGAGGTTATAATAATGTAGTCCTTTATTTTTTGTACCAATCCATAAAATAGAATCACCTTTTTTTGTGTGTAGACATTCAATTCCTTGACCTTCTAATGCTTTCATTTTTTGGAAGACATACATTGTGTCATGGTAATTAATACGTCCATGATATAATCCTCTGTCAGTACCATAATAGAAAGTAGAATCATAGGTTTGAACAATTGATTTCACTGCACCTATTTTAAACTTTTTATTTAGGTTAAAGAAGACAAATTCTTTAGCGATCATTTGAATCAAACCGTCACCATAGGTACCTGCCCATACATTTCCTTCGGTATCTTCAAAAAGTGTATTTACTAGATTACTAGGATAATCACTGTCCTCTGTAAAAATATCTACATATTTGATTGTGTTTTCTTTGCTATATTCCAAGCGATAAATACCATGTAGTTTTGTTCCAATCCATAAGTTTCCCAGTTTATCTTCTAAGATTTCATGAACTTCAAATTTGCGAATAAGTTTAGGAGTAGGGTGTTCTACAACTTTTCCTTTTCCTTCTTCATCAATGATATATTCAAAAATACCTTCTTCCTCTGTTCCAATCCAAAATCCTTTATTATTTGGTTTTAGTGTTAGTGCACTAATTGAAACATATTCAAACTTAGAAAATTCTTTGATGAATTTTAAGGAATGGTCATTTTCAATTTTGTAATGAATTAATCCTTCATTTGTTGCTACAAAGATTTCATGATTCAATTCAATAATATTATAAGCAATTCTTCCTTGTAGCTCTGGTGTTTTTTGGATGATGATAGAATCCTCCTTGTACAAAAATATTCCAGTATTGGATGTTAGACCATATACATGTTTTCCTTGATAAGAAGCAAAGTCAATTACTTTACTCTCAATAGTTATTGTGTCAACAATGCTAAAATAATCACCATCATATAATGAAATACCTCCTTCAAAGTGACCTAGTATTACTTTTCCTTTGTCTAGAACAGCAATAGAGGTAATAAAATTTTCCGCAAGTCCATCTTCCTTTGTATAAGTTTTGATGTCCTTCCCATCATAACGAGATACTCCTTCTCCTGTACCTACCCACAAATATCCTCTAGGGTCCTGTACAACACTATATATGTAGTTTTGAGCAATTCCATTTTCACTATTGAAGACATTGTATTTGTAAGTCTGTGAGATAGCCCATGAAGAGAGTGAACTAATTACTGTTATAAATAGTAGTAAATATTTATTCATTTTAGGTGTTTGTTTGTTTTGTGAAGTATGAAAATAAAAAAAAGCTATCATGTTTCAAAAATGATAGCTTATGAAATGCTTTTATTCGTCTTCTAGACTCAGTGTTGCATTGTATTTATATTTTGGTGGTCCTCCAATTGGTATCGTGTAGAATGCCACAGGTTTGTTGTACTGATTAAGGATATAGAGAACCATATCGTTATTTGCTTCTTTACCTGGGGTTATTTGAATGTCTATCGTAGTATTCCGTTCAGCAGGTGTCATGAGATGTTTACTTGTTGCCCATCCGTCATTTTGAGAAATTGAACCTCTTTGTCTGTTTTTTGCAACAGAATAGATTGTAATTCCTCCTCTGTCTCCGGCTTGAAAATCGAAATCAAAATTATGTTGTGTAATTGAAATTACATCTTTCTGAATGAAAGGATATAAGTGAGTTACTGCATTTTTTTGTTCTTTCAGTCGAAAGCAGTATTCATAAGTGAAAGCATTTGCTCCCTCTACTTCTTTGTTGTTATCAGCTTCTGTACTTAAGAAATAACGATATAGATTACCATCATCACCCGTAACACCTTGCGCAATTACTTTGAATATGTATCCACCCATGGATTCTACAAGCTCTCCTTCTAGTGGATTGAAAGGACCAAAGGTATACCATTTTTTATCATGTTTTGGGCTTATTCCAAATACTTTTGAAGCTAATAAAACCCCACTTTTATAATTCCCTTTTGGGTTTACATCATGAACATCCTTATTGGTAAAAGCTTCTTTACCACCATAGATAGCAAATTTCGTTTTAGAGTTAAACTCACCATTTATTTGATCAATTTCTCCACCCAAGTCAGGGTCGTAAACACGAAGATAGACAGGTGTTGTTTGTGTTTTTGGAATTACAAAGAAAAATGTCTGTACGTGGTCATCATCACCCCAGTTCTTTCCTGCAGCTTTTCCAAATGTACACAAATAATCAATATTTGAGTTTGCATCTGGAATACGTTGTGCAAAAAGTTGTGTAATGATAAAAAAAGCCATCAATAGTGTAAAATTACTTTTTTTCATGTTACTGCTCTTTTATGTAAATTATCTTAAATTCTGCTCTTCTATTTAGTGCTGCATTCTCTCTTGAGCATCCATCACAACTATTAATTAGTGTTTCGTCATCATTATGAGTTACGAAAGTAATTTGTTTAGGGTTAACCCCCTTCTTAATTAAAAACTCTTGAATTTTAAGTGCTCTATCTTTGAATAAAACTCTTTTGAAACGCAACTGCGAGGATTGTCCTGTATGGGTATGAACACCTATACAAACTTTGAGAGATGGGTATTCTTGCAAAAGTATTGCCACGTTTTTCAGTGTATCTTTACTTTCTTTTGTAAATGAACGTTCACGTTTTGCATCACTTCTCCTACGTTTGTTATCATTTGCTGTAGCTTTTGACTTATTGAAATAAATAGGTGGAACTCTTTGTAGTCCTTTATTAACCATTTCACCAATAGCTAGTTTGAATTGATGTTGTACCTCAAAATCATCCTTAGTATTGAAAGTTGAGAAATGAATAACTTCACTAAATATATTTCCTCTATGAGCATATACCTCATAACTCTTATCTTTTTCTAAAGTAACTCTATATCCAAATTTCTCAAGGCTTTCAATTACTTGAGAACTTGAGTCAATAGAATTGAAAAGTGTTAGATGAACATCTTCTCTTAGGTATCTACTTATTTTGTCTTCATTTTGTCGTTTTTCATTAAAAGCATCAATTAATGCTTTAGGAGTAATGATATGGAATACTGTTACATTTTTAGAACATATTACAGTATAGGTTTTCTTTTTCTTTTTAATAATTGCCCCTAGTCGAATAGTATAATTTCCTGTTTCAGAGTAACTAATTTTTCCAATAGTACTATTACTATATTGTCCATTTCCAAAATCCCAAAAATAAGATTCTACATTGTAATGCTTTCCTGATGAAAACTTAGGAAGCAGCTTTAATTCATGACCTACAGAAATACTATCAGATCCATCAACTAGAATTGTATCTTTAGATAAGTTTACATCCAATACAATTTCATTTTCCATATATACCTCCAAAGCTGAATCAGCTAATGTAAGGCTTGCCGTATATTTGCCATTTTCTGGATAACAGTGACGAATTTTTGTTCCTGTTTTTTTGCTACCATCTCCTAAGTCCCATACATAACTATAAGGCTGGTTATTGGTATCAAGAGCAGCACTAACATCAATGGTAACACACTTCGAAGGACCAATAGTATTTTTGAGACTATTTACCTTTTTTTTGTCTTTGAAAAATTGCTCAGAATCTTGTCCATACCCTGTCCAAGAAAGTAGGAACATGAGTAATAAAAAACTATATTTTGCACTTGTTTTCATTCAAAATCGTGTTTTCTTGTAAACAAATAGAGAAATAAAAAGTAACTACTTCTTTTTTGTTTTCTTCTTTTTGAAGTAGCGATAAACATGTTCTCTTACATATACTGGTTTATCTTGGTTGTTGACTTTTAGGTTGTATTTGGCAGAATAGGTGTACATTTTGTCAATGTTTCCATTTCCATCAAAAGTGTATACCCAACTATATTCTTCATAACCCAAATTAAAATCATATAGGGCTATTTTTCGAACGATCCCTCCAGGAGTATAAAAGTATGTATACTCTGTTTGAGGCTCATTGTTTGTGTTATATTTGGTTTCTTTATATTTTTCTCCTTTTTCATTATACGAATAATTAGTGTATTGTTTCAATGTATCATCTACATACAACTTTTCACTAATCATTTGATTTTGATCATTATAAACAAAATCAGTTCTTACAGCATATTTTTGATTCTTGTATAGTTTTTGAGTTTGCTCTCCTTGAGTGTTATAGCTAAAAGTAAGGGTATATTTTTCTACACCATTTTCTATCTTTTTTTCCTCAATTAGTTTCTTTTTTTTGTACTTGTAAGTAATCTTATAAGGTACACCATTACGAGCTCCTTCTTGAGAAATAATTAACCCATTTTTGTATTTGTTGGTATACTTTTCAATTAATTCCTCTTGACCATTATAGCAAAGAGCTGCAGATTTTAGTTTTTGTTTATTGTATTTAAATGACCAACGCTCTTTGATTTGATTATTTTCATAGACAATGTATTGACGAAGCAATCCTTTTTTGTCAAACATTTCCATGAACTCTTTATATCCAGCAGGTTTTTTACGTCCATCTTTGCCATAAGCATAGCCAATTGCTACTCCAGACTTTATACCACTACTTGCAATTCTATTTTGAAAGGAAGCCTTGCTGTATTCAGCCTCTTGTGCCCATAAGAGCGAAACCCCTAACCATAAAGAAAGGGAAATTAATATCTTTTTCATACCACCACAACATTATTAATGGCATAAGATACATAAAAAATCAAAAAAGAGATAATTGTTGTGTAGTAGTTTTTGAGACAGCAGCAATTTGAACTTCATAACCACTATGTTTACGAATGTTCATTACTTGCCCATCTTCAAAGATAAAATATTGTCCTTTTATCCCAGTCAAAACACCTTCTACAATAGGAGTTTTACTTAAATTTTTGCTTTGTATTTTTCTTGGAGAGTTAGTGTGTGGATATTCAATATTGAATACTTTGAGTTGATCATGTGGAGTACAGTATTGCTGCAAATCTTCAGGAATAAGTGCTTGTATTCTTTTTGCCTCATTAATTAAGTCAATATTTTTGTTGATATCATTTCTGAGCATTTTTTGCCAATTTGTTTTATCAGCTAAATGGTCTTTTAAAGCAACTTCTATACAGCCACAAAGGTATCGATAAGGAGTAATTGCAATGCAGATCGCTTGAGAAGCTCCTTGGTCTATCCAACGAGTAGGGAGTTGAGTTTGAGTAGTAATTCCTACTTTTAAGTTACTACTAATTGCAAGGTAGACAATGTGTGGTTTTAGGTGGTATTTTCGTTCCCATTCCATATCTCTACCAATGCCCAAATGTGCTTGACAAAGTTCTGGGTGAATAATACAGAGAGAAGTTTCGGGAGCAGTTGTAAAGCAATCATAGCAAAAGCCTTGAGCATAAGATTCTAGTGTTTTTACTCCACATTTGATGCAATGAATATTGTCTGTATGCCTAATTTCAATATACCTTCCTATCCAATCATTAACCAATGTTTGATTAAGTGCATATTGAATAGGTTGAGCATATTTGGTATGCATTTTATGCAAATCTCCCTCAAATAAAATTTCTTCCATTACCTACTAAAACGAACAAGTTTTAACTGATTCAAACCATTGAATTCTAGTGTCATTTTCATTGGATTAGCATGAGGAGTATCACACTTAGTTCCTTTATCAATGTAGTATACATTAAGATTATTCATTCTTTCGTGCAAAAACTGCTCATCTGGTCTTCCAAAAACCTGTCGAATTTGTGGCTGACTCATTCCAATAAGTTCTTCTTGAATTTCTTTGATATGTTCTATCTCATTTGTTCTTTCTCCTTTGCATCCATTGGGGTCATTTTTCCACTGAGTCGCCTTAAAGTTTTTTAGGTCAACATTTGGACTACATGCACAAAAACATAAGGTTACTAAAAAAAGGGCGAGGTTAAAATTTTTCATAATCATACTTTGGGTGTAAAGGAACACTAAAAAAACAAAAAAAGCAACGGATAGTTTTCTGAGGGGTATAAATAAAGAGAATTTGAATACTTAGAAATATTCAAGTAAATTGCATATATGCAAAATTAGTGAATTATGGTGATGAACGAGGATTATAACGAACACGAAGAGGAATTCGAAGCTGTTGAAGAAGGAGAAGTTATTCATGATATTGTTCCTGTATCTGGAATGTATGAGAATTGGTTTTTGGAATATGCTTCTTATGTGATTTTGGAGCGTGCAGTTCCTTCATTAGAAGATGGGCTGAAGCCTGTACAGCGAAGGATTCTTCATTCAATGAAGGAAAAAGATGATGGTCGTTATAATAAGGTTGCAAATATCATTGGTCATACGATGCAATACCATCCACATGGTGATGCAGCCATTGGAGAAGCAATTGTACACTTAGGTCAAAAAGATTTGCTCATTGATATGCAAGGTAACTGGGGAGATATTCGTACAGGTGACCGTGCTGCTGCTGCTCGTTATATAGAAGCTAGATTGTCTAAGTTTGCAAATCATGTATTATTTAACCCTAAACTAACAACATGGCAATTATCTTATGATGGTCGTAATAATGAACCGATTAATTTGCCTGTAAAGTTTCCATTGTTGTTGGCTCAAGGGGTTGATGGTATTGCAGTAGGATTGGCTACTAAAATTATGCCTCACAATTTTATTGAATTGGTAGATGCTTCTATTAAAATTCTGAAGGGAAGAAAACCAAAGGTTTATCCTGACTTCCCAACAGGAGGTATTGCTGACTTTTCAAATTATAATGATGGTTTAAAAGGAGGAAAGGTTCGTGTAAGAGCTATTATTGAGGTGATTGATAAAAAAACATTGGCTGTTCGTCAAATTCCTTTTACTACCACCACAACAAGTATTATTGAATCTATTTTGAAAGCAAATGATGCTGGAAAAATTAAGGTTCGCCAAGTGATTGATAATACTGCCCAAGATGTAGAGATTTTGATTACGCTACCAAATGGTGTTTCTCCTGATGTAACCATTGGAGCATTATATGCTTTTACGAATTGTGAAGTATCAATTTCGCCAAATGCTTGTGTCATTGTAGAAGATAAACCACAATTTTTGGGAGTAAGTGAAATTTTAAGACTGTGTACTAAGAATACAATTAGTCTTCTTACCAGAGAGCTTGAAATTGAACGAGATGCATTGAAGGAGAAGTTGTTATTTGCTTCATTGGAACAGATTTTTATCCAAGAGGAAATGTATATAGACTTCAAGTTTTATGATAATAAAGAAAAACTATTTGTATACCTAGAAAAACGCTTTGAACCTTTTAAAGAGCAATTTTATCGAGAAATTACTGAAGAGGATTATGAGCGATTGACACGAATCCCAATGATTCGTATTACTCGTTTTGATAATGATGTTGCCAACGATAAAATGCGAGGTTTACAGGATAGTTTAAAGGAAACCGAACATCATTTGGCAAATATTATTGATTATGCAATTGCGTATTTCCAAGAAATCAAAGAGAAGTTTGGAAAAGGAAAAGAACGCAAAACAGAGATTGCTACTTTTGAAAATATTTCTGCTACAGCTGTAGCTGCTTCAAATGCGAAGCTTTATGTAAATAAGAAAGAAGGTTTTATTGGTACAGGACTTAAGAAAGACGAATTTGTATGTGAATGTTCTGATATTGATGATATTATTGCTTTCCGTAGTGATGGACGTTTTGTAGTAACTAAAATTGCCGATAAAACTTTTGTAGGGAAAAATATTCTACATGTAGGAGTCTTCAAAAAGAAAGATGAACGAATGGTATATAATACCATTTATTTGGATGGTAATACAGAAATTACCATGGCAAAACGCTTTCAGGTATTGAGTGTAGCAAGAGATAAAGAATATGAATTTATCAAAACACATAAAAAATCTAAAGTGATGTATTTTTCTGCCAATCCAAATGGAGAAGCAGAAACTTTAACTTTCTCATTATCGCCTGCTTGTTCTGCGAAAAATAAAGTATTTGATTATACTTTTGCAGACTTATTAATTAAAAATAAAGGTGCACTAGGTAATCGAGTTACAAAATACCCTGTTAAGAAGGTACAATTTAAGGAAGCCGGATTCTCAACACTCAGTGGCCTCAAACTTTGGTATGATAAAACAATTGGACGTTTGAATACTGAAGATATGGGAGAATTATTGGGTGAATTCAATAATGATGATACAATCTTGGTTGTGTATGATACTGGAGAGTATGAATTGACAGGTTATGATTTGACCAATCGATATGATGCGAAAAGAATTGTATTGATAGAAAAATTTGACCCAAATACTGTTGTTTCGGTTGCTTATTATGATGGAGGAAATAAACGTCATTATGTGAAGCGTTTTCAAATAGAAACTACTTCACTCAATAAGAAATTTTTGTTTATTACAGATCATTCAGCTTCTCGTTTAGAGGTTGTATCTACTCTTAAAGATCCACGAATTGCTGTTACTTATCGTACCAAAGCAAGAGGAGGAGAAAAGCTTGATGTTGCCTATAGTATTGTCGCATTAATTGGTGTAAAAGGTTGGAAGGTTCTTGGTAATCGAATTCCTCATGATTATGTTTCTACTGTAAAACTTCAAGATCCTCTACCAGAGGAAGAAATTGAAGAAGCAAAAGTTATTGAAACAACTGAAACAAAGACAGAGGAGGTACAAGAAACACCTCCACCAAGTCCAAAACCAGATGAAAATTCTTCATTGGAAGATATGTTTTAAGAAAAAATAAAGGTTATTGCTGGATGTAATAACCTTTATTTTATTTATGAAAGTTGTTTTTTTATATGTTTCATTCGTTGATAAAAGAGTATTGTGAAAACAAATAATCATTCAAATATCAATAATAGACAAGAATTAAAAGCATTTTTGTCTTCTTATCAAATTTTTACATTAGAAGAGATAGATATTCTACTTAATAACACTATTTTGAGAGAGTGTCCAAAAGGTACAGTTTTACTGAAAGAAGGTGAGTTTTCTAAAGAATGTTATGCTGTTATTAGAGGTTGTATTAGAGAATATTATTTGAAGGATGGGATAGAAAAGACCACTGCTTTTTTTACAGAAGGTGAGCCAGTTAATTCTTTCTCTAGTTACGTTAACAATACTCCATCTAAACATTTTTTAGAATGTTCTGAAGATTGTTTAGTAACAGTAGGAAATCAGTCTTTGATTGATGAGATGTGTGAAATAATTCCACGACTTTCTAATTTTATTAAGTCAGAGGTTGAACAAGAAGCTGGAGCCTTACAAGAACGAATGGCATTTTTTATGACTTCTTCACCTGAAGAACGACTTTTAAATTTAATGGAAACAAATCCAACTTTATTGAATAGAGTACCACAACATCAGATTGCAAGTTATCTAGGAGTGACACCAGAGTCTTTGAGCAGAATTAAAAAACGTGTGTTTTCTAGCAAGAAATAATTTTTACCCTCAAAAGAACACTTCTTATCTTAAGTCAATGCAAGACTATTTTTTGTAGCCCAACTTTGTAACATCATTAAAAATAAAAGATATGAAGTTACAAAGTTTAGAAAATCAGAAGATGTCAAAATTGGCAGGAGTTTTATATTTATTAATTGCTATTGTAGGTGGGTTTAGCATAGGTTATATGCCTAGTGTAATTATTGTAGATGATAATGTTGCCATTACATTTCAAAATCTAATTCAGAATAAATTACTGTTTCGATTGGGAATTCTTGGAGATATTGCTGTTTTGATCATGGAAGTTTTATTAACAGTTTTACTTTTTCAACTATTTAAGAAAGTAGATATTGTTTCAATGAGAATAGCTACTTATGCACGTATGGCTATGGCAATCATTATGAGTGTAAACCTTGTTTTGTATCTGATACCACTTTTTATTGTAGAAAATCTAAAAGTATTAGAGGCTTTTTCTCAATCAGAACTTGAATCTTTGGTTTTTCTTTTTCTGAAAGCACATTCGTATAGTGTATTTACTTGGCAAATCTTTTTTGCAATCCATTTACTGTTTTTGGGTTGGGTATTATTAGAATCAAAAGTTGTGAGCAAGTGGCTAGGGGTTTGTATGATAATAGGTAGTTTGGGCTATGGTGGAGATAGTATCACACATCTATTAATGATAGACCAGTTTGTATTAACAATTACTTTTTCAATACTATTATTTTTTGCTGTAGTTAGCGAGTTTTGGTTTCTTTTTTGGTTGTTTTTCAAAGGAATATCGAATGATGAAAATTAAGGTATAATTATTGACCTAATTTATTTAATTCAAAATTCTATAAACAAGTCTTTCTCACTATCTTTTGAGATATTACAAATGACTTATAATAGGTTTAGGAATTACAGTAAAGTTTATCGATTTGTAAAATTGTTAGCCAATATTAAAATTAATATCTTAGCGAAGGAGTTTTTTTCTTCGCTTTTCCTTTTTTAGATGAAACTATGAAAGCCAATTATTTATCTATTCTTCTCTTTTTGAGTGTACTATGGTCTTTTGCTCAAACAACAACTATCGAAGGGGTTGTGACAGATGCTAATACTCAAGAACCTTTGCCTTTTGTTAATTTTTTGGTTGAACAGGAAATAGGAGGAATGACTGATATTGAGGGTAAATATCAAATTACGATTCCTTCAAATGTAACAAGTGATTCAATTACTTTTTCATCTTTTGGTTATTATTCACAGGTTAAAAAGTTTGTGAAAGGCAATACTCAAGTAATAGATGTAGTTCTTGAAAATCAAGATGTAATTCTAGATGAAGTGGTGATCGAAATGCCTGAAAATCCTTCTTATATTGTTATTAGGAATGCTGTTGCGAATAAAAAGAAAAATGATATTCGTTCATTAGAAGCTTATCAATATGAAAGTTATAATCGTATTGAGTTATCTATGAACAACTTGAGTGAACAATTTAAAGGAAAAAAAGCATTAAAGAAATTAAATAATGAGGTGGAAGCTCTTCAAAAACGATTAACAGATAGTACTGATGCTTCATTACCTGTCTTTATCTCAGAAACAATTTCAGATTTTTATTTTAGAACTTCTCCAGAAAGCAAAAAAGAAATTATTAAAGCTACCAAGATTACAGGAGTAGGAGTAGAAGATGGTAGTGTAACTTCCCAGTTTTTAGGACCTTCTTTCCAACAATTTAATTTTTATCAAAACTCTATTTCTATTTTGAACAAAGAGTTTATCTCTCCACTTACTATTGCATGGAAATTAAATTATCGATATATCATTGATGATACAGTGATGATTGGAGATAGAGAGTGTTATGAAATTGAAATTATCCCAAGAAGGGAGCAAGATTTAGCTTTTCGAGGAAATATATGGATTACTACTGATTCTTTATCTACCCTTAAAAAGGTGGATTTACGAATTCATAAAGATGCAAATATTAATTTTATTGATGAGATTCACATTATTCAAGAATGGGAACAAACAGAAGTAGGTCCTTGGTATGTGTCAAAGACAGATATTACAGTTGATATTGAAGAAATTTCTAAGAGTTGGGCTGGAATGATTGTAAATTCTACCTCTTCCTATAAGGATATGGTTGTAAATAAAGAAAAGCCAACTAAGTTTTATGAATATCAAACAGAAGTTCTGGAAGATGCTCAAAATCAAGGAGATGAATATTGGTTACAAAATAGACATGATTCTCTTTCAGTAGAAGAACAAGAATCAATGGCTTTGGTTGATTCTCTAAAAAATCTTCCAACAGTTCGCTCCTATGTAGATATTGCTTATTTTTTAGCAGATGGTTATCGAACCGTTGGAAAAAGTAAGAAAATTGCTTTTGGTCCTTATCTACAAGTATATGCTTACAATAATTTAGAAAAACATCGCTTTCGCTTGGGTTTTAGAACCAATGAATATACCAGTCAAGTGTTTTATACAAGAGGATATTTGGCATATGGAACAGGAGATAAACAGTGGAAATATAATTTGCAAGGAAGGTGTATCTTAGACAAAAGGCCTTGGACAGAGATTGGTTTTAAGACTCGAAAAGATATTGATATTTTGGGTTTGGAAGGTATACAAGGAGGTGCTTTGTTTACTACTTTTTTGCGTTGGGGAAATGTAGTTGGTGGATACATGAATACTTCTAACTCTTTGTATATCAAAAGACAAGTCACTCGTCATTTACAAAATAAGATCACACTTCATAATCGTTTTTTTAATCCATTGTTTGATTTCGCTTATTATGATAAACAAGGAGAGAGAAAAGAAACAATCACTTCTTCAGAAATTGTTTTAGAAGCACATTATGGTAAGAATGAAGTTTTTCTGCAAAATGGAGCAATTCGCAAAAGTTTGGGAGGACAAAAAGGACCTGCTGTTGACATTAGTTATACCTTAGGAATTAGTGATGTGTTGGGAGGAGATTATACCTATCATAAAGTTGGTTTGAGTTTAAATCAAAAAATTGGTTTGGGGAGTTTGGGTAGAATGCAATATTGGTTGAGAGGAGGGAAGGCATTTACAACATTACCTTATCCTTTACTTACTGTTCACTTAGGTAATGAAACGTTTTTTTATACAAATACAGCTTTTAGTTTGATGAACTATTTTGAATTTGTATCAGATCAATATGCGTCTTTTGTGTATGAACATCATTTTGATGGTTTCTTTTTCAATCGAATTCCTCTTTTGCAAAAATTAAAATGGCGTACGGTTACAAATGTGAATGTAATATATGGAGATATCAACCAAGAAAATATCGCTCTCATACCAAATGATGTTACAAATTTCACTACTTTTGAAGGTACTCCTTATGTAGAAGTTGGTTATGGTATAGAAAATATCTTTAGAATATTAAGGATACAGGCTTTTCACCGACTCACTCATTTGAATCGAGAAGGAGTTAATTCTTTTGGAATCAAGGCAACTGTACAGGTGTCTTTATAGAAAATGATAATGAATAATATACAACACTATCTTTGGGGGATTTTAATTTTCTTGATTTTTGCTTGTAAACAAGGAGGAGAAAAGGTAGTGCATATTCGTCAATATGATGCCAAGGAACAACTGAGGCAACAACTTTTATACTTAGATGAAGTAATGGAAGATGATGAAAGTAATACACAAGCTTATTTTTTGAAAGCTAAATTGTATGAAAATAATCGTCAGTATAAACTCGCTTTAGAATGGATAAATAAGGCTATTCAGAGAAATAACTCAACAGCTAATTACCATTTTCTGAAAAGTAGGTTACTTTACAAACAAAAAAATTATGATAAGGCTCTAGTCTCCGCCTTAAATGCCGAAGGTTTGGGGATGAGTTATATTGAATTATATGAACTATTAGCAAAAATCAATACTGAATTGAAGCAAACAACAGATGCTGAACGCTATATTAATCGTATTTCTCAATTAGACCCTTAT
This sequence comes from Cytophagales bacterium, assembly GCA_024232295.1. Classification (GTDB taxonomy): domain Bacteria; phylum Bacteroidota; class Bacteroidia; order Cytophagales; family JAAEPT01; genus JAAEPT01. Next base: position 6,693 of record JAAEPT010000057.1, on the reverse strand, counting down.
AATTATAACCTTAACTTGTTGAGAGCAATTAACTCATATCATGCATCCGATACTGTATATGCCATTCGTAGGTTTCAACTGGCAATTAGGGATAGTCTAAATATTGAAGAGTGTGTTCAATATTTGGCGAAAATTCATTTGGCAAGAAAAGAATTCAAAGAGGCTTATCAGAAGATTACTGCACTTTCTGAAAAAGTAAAAGACCCTACTGAATTATATTACTTACAGGGAAAGATTGTTGCAGGACAAGGTTTTGCTGATTCTGCCTATATTTATTACTATAAAGCTTGGAAATTAGATACTTTGCATCAAGAATTAGTGCTTGATTTGGCAATGTTGAATGTTGAAAGAGAGAATTTTGATTCCACTTTATATTACCTAAATAAGGTAGAAGAAGATAGTACTTTTAACTTATTCAAAGTAAAGGCTGATGCTTATTTTGGACTGCGTGATTATCCAAAATCTACAGAATGCTACCAAAAAGCATTATTATTTGAACAAGAAACTGATTATATTACACGCCAATTGGCTCGTATAGAGTGGCGAATTAATTATAATAATAAACAAAGAGCAATACGAGATAGTGCATCAAGGGTAGAACAACCTGTTGAAACTCCTAATCTTGTAGAGCAAAAAGACTCATTATAACATAAAAAAGTATGATTAATATTACTTTACCAGATGGTTCGGTAAGGCAGTATGACCAAGAAGTTACAGGCTTGGATATTGCCCGTAGTATTAGCGAGGGATTAGCTCGTAATGTATTAGCAGCAAAAGTAGATGGAGAAGTGTGGGATGCTACCCGTACCATTACCACCGATGCTACAGTACAATTATTGACATGGAATGATGAGGATGGAAAATCAACATTTTGGCATTCATCAGCTCACTTATTGGCTGAGGCTTTGGAAGCTTTGTACCCAGGTGTAAAGTTTGGAATTGGTCCTGCTATTGATAAAGGATTCTATTATGATGTAGATTTTGGTGATATTGAATTTTCTTCTGAAGACTTAGAAAAAGTTGAAAAGAAAATGAAGGAATTAGCAAAGCAAAAGAGTGCTTATGTTCGTTCTGATGTACCAAAAGTTGATGCCTTACAATTTTTTGAAAATAAAGGAGATGAATACAAAGTAGAGTTGTTGCAAGATTTAGAAGATGGAAACATCACTTTCTATGAGCAAGGGAACTTTACAGATTTGTGTAGAGGACCACATATTCCTCATACAGGATTTGTGAAAGCCATCAAATTGATGAGTGTAGCAGGTGCTTATTGGAGAGGAGATGAGAAACGTCAACAATTGACTCGTATTTATGGAGTAACATTTCCAAAAGCAAAAGAGCTTACAGAATACTTAGAATTATTGGAGGAGGCTAAGAAGAGGGACCACCGTAAATTAGGTAAGGAATTATCTTTATTCACTTTCTCTGAGAATGTAGGTATGGGTTTACCTTTATGGTTGCCAAAAGGTGCTTTGTTAAGAGATCGTTTGGAAACATTCTTGAAAAAAGTACAAGTTCGTGGTGGATATCAACAAGTAGTAACTCCGCACATTGGTAATAAAAATTTATATGTAACTTCTGGTCACTATGAGAAGTATGGAGAAGATTCTTTCCAACCAATCAATACACCAGCAGAAGGAGAAGAATTCTTGTTGAAGCCAATGAACTGCCCTCACCATTGTGAGATTTATAAAAGTGCTCCTCGTTCATACAGAGATTTACCATATCGCTTAGCTGAATTTGGTACAGTATATCGTTATGAGCAAAGTGGAGAATTGCATGGATTGACTCGTGTAAGAGGATTTACACAAGATGATGCACATATTTTCTGTCGCCCAGATCAAGTAAAAGAAGAATTCTTAAAAGTAATTGATTTAGTACTTTATGTATTTAAGACATTAGGTTTTGAGAACTTTACTGCTCAAATTTCTTTGAGAGATCCAGAAAATGACTCTAAATATATTGGAAATTCTGAGGATTGGGACAAAGCAGAACAAGCAATTGAGGAAGCTGCTAAAGAAAAAGGATTAGACACTGTTACAGAAACAGGCGAAGCAGCATTCTATGGTCCTAAATTGGACTTTATGGTAAAAGATGCTTTGGGACGTAGTTGGCAATTGGGTACCATTCAAGTAGATTATCAATTACCACAACGTTTCGAATTAGAATTTAAAGGTTCTGATAATCAAATGCACAGACCAGTAATGATTCATAGAGCACCATTTGGTTCTTTAGAGCGTTTCATTGCAATTCTAATTGAGCATTGTGCTGGTAAATTCCCTTTCTGGTTGGCTCCAGAACAATTTGCAATCCTACCAATTTCAGAGAAATATGAGGAGTATGCAAATAATGTTTATGCAACTTTACAAGAAGCTGGATATTCTGGGATTATTGATCATAGAGCAGAAAAGATTCAACGTAAAATCAGAGATGCAGAGGTTCAGAAAATTCCTTATATGTTGATCATCGGAGAGAAGGAAGAAGCAGAAGGAAAAGTGGCTATTCGTAAACAAGGGGAAGGAAATGTTGGAACATTCTCTATTGAAGAAACTGATGCATTTTTTGCAAAGTTAATTGAGGAAGATTTGGCTGAATAGACTCAAATATATTTCAATAAAATAAGGCAGATATGAAAAAGATTGTATCTGCCTTATTTTTTTTGTCATTTCTTTTTTATGTATTAAAAAAAATAAGATATTTACAGGCTGTAAACTATTTGATTAACTAAAATTCGACAACAATTAAAAAGAGAGGTAACAGAAATAGATTTAGAGGGCGTGAGGAAGAGCCTTTTCGCATAAATTCCAAAATTAACGCATCTCAAATTCGATTGGTTGGAGACAATGTAAATGTAGGGGTTTATTCAGTACAAGATGCATTGAAAATCGCAAAGAGCCAAGAGCTAGACCTTGTTGAAATTTCACCAAAAGCCGATCCTCCTGTTTGTAAAGTAGTCAATTATGCTAAATTTAAGTATGATTATAAGAAAAAGCAGAAAGAATTAAAGGCTAAAGCTCACAAAACAGTTATCAAAGAAATTCGTTTTGGTCCAAACACAGACGAACATGACTTTAACTTTAAACTTCGTCATGCGGAGAACTTCCTAAAGGAAGGAGCAAAGGTTAAGGCTTATGTTCACTTCGTGGGTCGTACCATTGTATATAAAGAACGTGGGGAGTTATTGCTTTTACGTTTTGCGGAAGCTCTAGCAGAAAAAGCAAAAGTGGAACAATTGCCAAGATTGGAAGGGAAGCGAATGTTTATCTACTTAGCTCCAAAAGCCAAAAAGTAGTATACGAACTACTAGTCGTTTAATTAATTAATTAAGGAAGAAATGCCAAAAGTAAAGACAAACTCAGGCGCGAAAAAAAGATTCAAATTAACTGGATCTGGAAAAATCAAAAGAAAGCATGCTTTCAAAAGCCATATCCTAACTAAAAAGTCTACAAAAAGAAAGCGTAACTTAACGAAGACTGGATTGGTTCACGATGCTGACAAAACGTTAGTAAAAGAATTGTTAAATATCTAAGTTTCAAACTTAGACTTCACAATTTTCAAAAAAAATGAGTTATAGCAATAGGCTATAGCTTGGTTCAATGTTTAAACCTTGGGTTTTGGTAACCAAAGTGTCTTGAAAGACCACCAAACACAAAAAAACAATTTATTATGCCTAGATCGGTAAACGCAGTAGCGTCAAGAGCAAGAAGAAAAAAAGTATTAAAACAAGCAAAAGGATACTTTGGAAGAAGAAGTAATGTTTGGACTGTAGCAAAAAATGCTGTAGAGAAAGGATTAGTTTACTCTTACAGAGACAGAAAAGCTAAGAAAAGAGAGTTTAGAAGTCTTTGGATTCAGAGAATCAATGCAGGAGTTAGAGAGCACGGTTTATCTTACTCTCAATTCATGGGAAAATTAGCAAAGTCTGATATCGAAATCAACAGAAAGGTTTTGGCTGACTTAGCAATGAATCACCCAGAAGCATTCAAAGCAATTGTTGATTCTGTAAAGTAATTAGCAATTCGAATATTATTAGAGCCACCTATTTTTATAATGGGTGGCTTTTTTGTTTTTAACCTAATTTTGAGAAAATGAGAATTATTTATTGTGATAGTGTTTTTGATAACAAGGTAATTGAACCTGATTATGATCAAGAACAACAAAATGCTGTAGCAACTGGTTTTTCATCTTCTCTGATTAGCTTTGAAGAATTGTTAGAAGGGAATATTGCAAAAGCACTGAGATTTATTCCAACAGTTGATAATAAGGAAATTGCAATTTATCGAGGTTGGATGCTTACCCCTTTTCAATACACTCAATTGTATAATGGATTATTGGATAGGAATATTCAATTGATTAATAATCCTGATGAATACCAACATTGTCATTATTTACCAGATTCTTATCATAAAATTGCTCATAAAACACCAAAATCAAGTTGGACAAAGAAACTAGATGATAAGATTATTTTTGAATTGATAAGTTCGTTTGGTGAATCTCCCATTATTGTAAAAGATTTTGTAAAGTCAGAAAAGCATAATTGGGAAGATGCTTGTTTTATTCCAAATGCATCAGATACTCATCATGTGAAAAATATTGTTGCCAAGTTTCTTGATTTAAGGAGAGAATCATTGAATGAAGGTTTGGTTTTTAGAGCATTTGAAGAACTTGAATTTTTAACAAAACATTCAAAAAGTGGAATGCCTCTCACAAAAGAGTTCCGTCTTTTCTTTTTTGAAAAACAAATTGTACAAGTATTCAATTATTGGGATGAGGGAATTTATGGAGAGATAAAACCTCCACTTGATGAATTTATTGAGATTGCTCAAACAATTGAAAGCAACTTTTTTACGATGGATATTGCTCAAAAAAAGGATGGAGAATGGATTATTATGGAGCTTGGTGATGGACAAGTAGCAGGTTTTCCAGATAATGCAGACAGAAAGTCTTTTTATGAAAGCTTACGTTTATGTTCATCACAAAAATGAATTAACTCCTCAAAAAAGGCAGTAAACTCAGTTCCGTACAAATCATAATCTTTGAGAATATCTTGTTCTGCTTGTTCCATTTTAGATTCAAAAGAAACCCTTTTTTGGCTCATATAAGTTAAGATTTCACCAGCATAACTTAGTTGGTCTAATCGCTTCAATCCATTATTTCTACTCATAAACTCATACTGGTTTTGACCTCTCAATGGAAAGGTATGAACATGGGGTTTAAGGTTTTTGTAAATTTGTTTTGAATAAGTGTTTAAATCTAAAGTATGGTACTTGTCAAAATCTTTTGCTAAAAAATGATCATAAATAACATCAATAATTACAGCAGAATAATGACGGTACTTTTCAAAAAGTCGTTTTTTACTTTGACTCACAATTGGGTGAGTATCTGTAAAAGAATCAATTGCACGATGCATAATGATCCCTTGTTGCACTTCTGGAGAATAATCTTCTATCTGTTTTCCTCGAATAGTATCTGCAATAAAATTTCCAATTTGTAAATTTATATCATCTCCCGATAAGTAAAAATGTGCAAGAGTATTCATAGTTGTTGTATCCTTCTTTCTCACTTAATTTAGTGAAGAAGTTTTTCATATCCAAGGGAAGTATAATTAACTATAATAGATGCTTAATTTTCAATACCTCCGTCAAATTTAAGCGAATATAGCTCCAATATGAGCAATTTGGGTTGAGTTCTCCAAAGAAAAAAATAAGAAAGGGTCATTTTTAATCATATTTTTTATTTCAAAAAGATACTTATCAGCTCTAAATTGAGCTTTTGGATTCAAAATGGAAAAATTGGTATCATGATTATCTTTCCATTGTTGAAAGTATGCAATCCGAGACAAAGTGACCATAAAAAAAGTATTACCAATGACATTGGTTACTTGTTTTTGTTTGAAATTACAGAAATTCGTTAAGCCAAAGTGTTGCCTAGCATCTCTAAAGTCAAATTCAATTTGAAATCTAATTCGATAGAGTTCAATAATTTTTAAAGCATGTAGTTCCATATCTGTTGAGAATAAAATGCTCCATCCAATTTTATCACCTTTGTATTTTTTGATGATTACTACATTTAAAGGTACTTTGATGTTTTTTGACCAAAGATTGGGTATATGATAAATTTCTTGAGTTACCTTCCCATTTTCTTGTTCTTGTGCAATTCGATATTCTTCTGAAATTTCTGTTTTAATGAGTTTATCACCATATTTTTTAGGTTTGGTTTTGTATTCACTTTGGTCTGGGAAAAAGAGGACAGCATTACTTTTTAACTTAGAAATTAAAGCCAAATTGGCTTCTTGACATATTTCTCTAACCGATTCATTTCCAAAAGCATTATCTGCTACAATGTATTTAATCTGCAAAAATGAGCAATACTTTTTAACCAACTGCTCCCATTGTTTTACTAAATCAGAGAATACTTTAAAAGTATAAGCAATTTCTTTGGGTTTATTTTTACTTCCTTTTGGTCTTCCGATTTTTCCTTTTTGAGTAGCTGTCTTTTTCTTCTTCTTTTTGAAATAAGTATCATGGATAAGTTTCTGAATGGCAATAGGGAAAGAGATTTTACTTTGTATATGAATTAAAGAAATAGCCAAAACAGAAATACTGGGAATCACACACTGGATTTTGGAATCATAGTTTTTACTTTTTCCAAAAGTATGTTTTCCAGATTTCTTCCCTGTGGTTTGATCTACAG
>JAAEPT010000056.1 GCA_024232295.1 Cytophagales bacterium | reverse complement strand
CTTGAATTTGAAGAAATGTAAAGTATTACAAGGAAGAAAAGTTTGTCTCTTTCCTGATCTCTCTAAAAATGGTCATGCTTTTGAAAAATGGAATGACGAAGCTAAAAAACTAAACACTCAATTACCTAATACTAAATTTAAAGTTTCAAACTTGTTAGAATTAAATGGTGATAAAAATGAGCGTTTAAAAGGCAATGATCTTGCTGATTATCTGATTCAATTAGATTGGAAACTTTTCCAAAATCAAGACACTTATAAAACACCAAAAACTTACACAAAAGTAAATGTTACCACAAGCAACAGTACACAACAACAGAAAGCAACGAAGGGCAATATTTCCGCAACAAATCTGCAACAAGACAGCAACAACATTGCAACAGAAGAAGAAAAATGGAATACTGATGATTTAGAGGACTTTTTCAAAGCAACAAAACTTCCTCAAAGTATGTGTTTTAAGGGCATGAATATTTCTAATGTTACTTTGTTTGTTAATACTCATTTAACAATGGTGAAGAAAAATAATGGAAACCGTACTTTTCTTCCCTATTTTCAAAGGTTGGAACAGGTAAAAATAACATTAGATATTTAATATGGCACATTTACCAGTACATGTAAACAAGGTTAGGCAATGTAGTTGGCACATTTGTTGGCACATTTAAGCAAAGTTAGGCTATCGTTTGGAATATTATGACAAAACCACATTTAACATTAAAAAGAAAAATTTCCCTGTCATCATAACTTATATCTTCTCATAACAAACACCTATTTCAAATTCCCTACACATTCGTTGTTCTTGATAATATTCACCTAAATCTGACCATCCATTTGTTTTTTGCCAAATATCTAATCCTCTTGACAATGTTATTTTCCAATCTTCTGTAATAATAGAAGATTCAGAAATGTTTTCTTGATATTCATAAGTAAAGATGATTCCTGTGTTGGCTAATGAGCTGGTTATTTGAGTCAGTGCTTCTTTAGCATTGGAAATGTAATCTTCATTATTGAGAGTAATGAGATGTATTTTTACTTCTTGATCTTCTGTTTTTGACTGAACTATCAACTTAAATAATTCCATTAGGTTTCTTAGTTGATGAGGTAACTTAAAGTTTGGGTCTGTGAGGGTAATTATTGAAACATTTTTTAAATAGTCACCAAATAAGGATTGATAAGATATTCCTGTTTGATTATCACAAATAGTAATAGTTTGCTCTTGCAAGACAGGAAGTGTTTCTATCTTTTCTTCTTGTAGAGAAGTTGATGTTGTTTCTAATAAATGAGCATATTCTATTGTTTCTAGTGTTTGAATATTATACTTTTGATGATCTGATTTTGAGATATAGCTAAAATCAACTTCTTCAAAAGTATCATCCATTGCTTGTAATTGTAGTTGAACTCTTTTTCTACATTCAATGGAGAAGTCTAATAATTCTTTCGCTTCTAATTCTGTAATATTACCATCAGGATAAATGACTTTGGCTAATCCTGCAAAGGTTTTGGATATTCCTGTTTTATCTCGTGTTGTGATGGAATTTGAAAGCTCAAAAAACTTGGTGTATTCATGTGTTCGGTCTTCTTTTCTAAGCTCTTTTAGGATTTCAGCAAGATAGTCTACAATAAAACCATAGTTTTCCGTGAACATTTCATTACGCAACTTTTGAACTTCCCAACCTGGTAAATAAGCATGTATTCTATCTAAAAAGGCTGTATCATAATAGTCTTTTGGTAAGGCTTCAAATAAATCACTATGTTTCAGCATATGAGGAACAGAATGATCTGTATTTCCTACAAATACCATAGAAGCTGAGGCTCCATACACTTGTGTACCTCTTGAAAAGGACTTATTCGCCATATAGTTTTTGAGAATATCAACTAATCCTCGATCAGCTCTTTTAGTCTTTCCTGCAAATTCATCATAAGCAACTACATCCCAATAGCCTACTAAACCAATATCTCCTGTGGTATTATTGACAAATAGTTTTGCTTTAGAAACTTCTCCTCCTGAAATTAAAATACCATGTGGTGACATTTCTGAGAAGATATGTGATTTACCTGTTCCTTTTGGACCTAATTCTATAAGATTGTAGTTGTTCTCTACAAAAGGAACTAATCGAGTGAGTTGAATGAGTTTTGATCGTGTGGTAAATTCTGATGGATTCAGTCCAATTGATTGCATTAACAAATCAATCCACTCTTCTGTGGTAAATTCTTTACGAACTTCTTTAAATTCTTCTACACTGACATTAGAAACTTGAATAGGTTTGATGTTTTCAATAATCCATGGAGTTGAATCTCTTTCATCTGTATGAAAATATGCTAGTGTAAGAATACACCATACACCACTTGAAAGGAGTTTTGGATGATCTTTGATGACCTGATCAGAAATAGGCACATTATTGATCCCTAGATTAGCAAATGAAGCCTCATATTGATCTTTTTTATCATTTAGTTTTACAGATATTTTATCTATAATACGATGAGAGCCTTTATCTCTAACAGTAGATTTAATGATTTGTGCTTCATCTCGATGAACAAAGTGTTTGGCAATAATTCTTTTTACTGTTTCTACTCCTTCATTGATGGTTTCTTCATCATCTGTCGCACAATATTGTCCTAATAAATATTCTAATACATAAGTAGGAACAATTGCATTTCCCTTAACCAGTTTTGTGAGGTCCTTTCGAACAACTTGTCCTGCAAAATATTTATTTATCTTAAAGTTTAGTGTTTCCATGGCTAAAATTCATCAAAATCATTTGAGTAAGAAATCATTACTGTGTAAAAGAATTCTTTGTACACTTTCCATTTTGTTGTTCCTTCTACTGGTTCTTCTAGTATTAGTTTTATTCGTTGATTACGATAATGACTACTTGCTCTAGAAGTTAGTTGAAAACGATGTTTAACCTCTCTTTGACGTGTATTTTCTTCTTCTGAATCAAATGTATAGCTAAATTGATCACTTAATAATTCTCCATTTTCTGCATGAAGTGCTACACGAATTTTTCGTGGTAAAAACTCTTGATCAACAGACTCTGATTGAATAAAAGATACAGGTAGAATATTCGTTGTGATTCGATCTGTTGTTTTTAAAATGTCAATAGAAACTTGACTAACAGTATCTTTTCGCTTTTTGCTAATACTGATTAAAGGAACAATGACTTCTTGTAATGAACTTCCTCCATGTACAAATCGTGATCCTGCTCCTTTTACACGTAAACGATTAATTGATTTTGGAATAAGTACATTTGCTCCTCCTTTTAATCGCAATTGTTCACTTGTAAAGGCTTTGGTGGATGAAGTTTCTTGTAAGTCTTGACCAATCACAAAACGTCTATTGGTTTTCCATACTTCTCCTTCATGATTTGATTCAGAAAAATCACTGTCCTCTAATGGGTGATCTTGATAGATAAAACCATGATCTGAGGTTAATAAGATTTTGGAACCATTGATATTAAATACTCTTTTAATTACATCAATTAAGTAATTGATTTCTGCTTCTACTGCATCAAATACCTTATCTTCTGTTGTTTTATCATCTCCTACTTTATCTATTTGATTATGATAGATGTAAATAAGGTCATGATTTTTGGTAAACTCTTTTCCGTCTTTGGCTGGAGAAATATTCATAAAGTCCTTCGCTGTAATAGCTGTGGTGCGAACTTCTGTATTTTGTGCTAATATCTTTGCTCGTAAGCTTGTTCCTGCTGTTGATAATTCATCAACTAAAACAGCATCTGAATTTTCTTGTATTTGAATGTTTTTGTGTGGTAGCAAAGACGCCATGCCCAATTGGGTATAAGATGGTAATGAACTGATCATATAGTCCATACTGGCTTGATACTTATTTTCTTGTATCAATCGTTGTGATAGCTCCACACCATTTTCATAGCGAAAAGCATCTGAGACAATCACAAAAACACGTTGATTCTTTTTGAGTAAAGCTGGTGCTACTTGTAAATTATAGAAAGAAGATTGTGCTTTTAGTCTGTCTGAATTCCAAGTATCTAAATCATTGACAATGGATTGCCAATTGTTATTGTAGTTTAGCAACCAATCATTACTATATGATTTTTCTATTTTTTCAACTAATGCTGATAATGCACTTGCTTGACTTGCTTTGCGATAACTCCAAATAAATTTTCGATATAAATAATCTACTTGATAATCTGTTTCTGTGTATTGTTTTACTCCCTCTTCAAAAGAGGTAAAAGTAATGTTTTGATAGTTTTTGACAAGTGCTAAAAACTCAATTCCATATTCTAAACAAGTGTATAAGTATTCAAATTTGGAATACCAAAACTTATTTTCTCGTTCCTTAATCAGTTTTAAAGCATTGTCTGTAGAAATACTTTCTGTTAGTAGTTGAGCTATCAAATCTTGAATAACTTTGAAATTGCTCACCTTGAATAAATCATCTGTAACAATTTGCTCTAAACTCACATCTTGTATTTTGCTCTCTACATCAATATCATCAGCTATTTTTTCTGAAATAACATCAAAGCT
>JAAEPT010000055.1 GCA_024232295.1 Cytophagales bacterium | reverse complement strand
CTCGATTTAGAGCTGATAAGTACCTTTTTGAAATAAAAAATATGATTGAAAATGACCCTCTTCTATTTTTTTCTTTGGAAAACTCAAATCAAATTGCTCATATTGGGGCTATCTTTACTTAAATTTGACGGACGTATTGTTAAACTAAAATCTATGATTTTTTTTTCAAAAAGCATAAAAAATAGAGAACATTTCTATTCTCTATCTAATATTTTCATTTTACTCTTATTCAACGTCGTATTCTGTATATTCAGAAAGTGATTGTTAACCTTATAGACTTATTAAATTTGATAATATTTATCCATAAAAAAAGAAGCTGTCTTAAAAGGTTATACAACTTGTCAATCTGATACTTGCATAACCTTATGAGGTAGCTTCTTTTTAATTTAGTAGTTATGAGAGTCTTTACTTCATAATAATTATGTTTGAAGTTTTATATACCTTACCATCAGCTAAAACCTTAATAAAGTATAAGCCATTTTCAAAGTTTGTTGTCTCAAACTGTGTAATATTTTCAGTTGTAATATTTATGTTTTGAGATGTTACTAATTGCCCAAAAGAGTTATACATCTCAATAGATACATTTTTTGTGTTAATACTTCCCAAAGCAATATTTATAACATTTGAAGCTGGATTAGGATAAATAGAAATGTTTTCAGCAATTACTTCGTTAATACTGTTGACTCCACAGTAAGAAGTGAGATCAATAGAAGCTCTTCCACATGTTCCTGTTCCACCTCTTTTAGTGAATACCCAGTTATAAGCACCCACATGAGTGTACTGAATAGCTTGAGGATAAACATTGGATCTAAATGGTTGGTTAACACCTATAATTTCAGCTATACCAGCTGAAGAATAACTAGCATTATTATAGCCTACATCAACTCCAGCAGGTCTATTGTTGACTTGTATAGAAAATGTACTTCCAATGAAAGACATTTCGTAGTTACCTTTTGGTAATTCAATTCCTAATTCAGCAGTATTTAGAGGGTAGGGAGCCCAAGTACTTGTAGAAATATTATTTCCATCTAACTCTACCTGTTTTGTCTCTACAACATTGTTAGTTCCATATTCATAAATGGTTACAATTATGGTGTATGGTCCAATAGCTTTATATCCCAAAACAAAATCAATGGATTCAAGCGTAACATCATCAAAGGTATTAAAAACCATTCTATAATCATTCCATCCATAATTAGATTTAAAATCAGTCCAGTAAGCATCTGTGTAAGCTTCTGTTGCACCTACTGTTGCTGATCCTGTTCCATTACCAGATTCTTGAGCGTAAAATGTCTTTGTTTCACCTTGACCTATAAGAGTATTGTCAACACTAAATGAAGTTCCTGAACCAATAGGTTGCCCTCCAGCAGAAACATCGTAGAAGTCATAAGTTCCTCCACCTCCAGTTACAGTTAATGTTACATTATTTTGTGTAGGTGTTGAACATAACACTCCATCATTTGAGGCGGTAATTTGAATGCTTTGAGCACCTCCGTCAGTTATAGTGATTTCATCCGCATTAAGACAGTTGTTTTGTCCTATAATTTCTACTTTATAGGTTCCAGATGTATTTGGAGTATAATTAGTAGAGGTAGCACCGTTTATCTCAATGTTGTCCTTATACCATTTAACTGACTCACCTATTTCGAGTATTACATTAGCATCTAAAGTAATGTTTGTTCCAGTACAAACTGTTACATCATTTCCTAAATTAGGAGTTGAACATTTGTTTTCTGAAATAATAGCTTCATCTTCTTCTGAACAACTGGTCCCATTTTTGACAACCACTTTATATGTTCCTACAGCTGTTGCAGTATAAGTTGTAGTGTTTATTCCCCAAAGGGTGATGCCATCTTTATACCAAGTGATTGTTTCTCCTGATTTTAGTGTAATGTTTGCATCTAAAACAATAGATTCGCCAGGTAATAAGCCTTTATTTCCATCTAAATTAGGTGATGAACAAATAATTTTTTCAGGAGAAATTACAATTTCATCTTCTTCAGTACATCCTGTACTTGTTACAACAACCTTGTAAGTTCCAACAGAAGTAGCAGTATAGGTAGTAGTGGTTACTCCCCAAAGCGTATTTCCATTTTTATACCATGCAATAGATTCACCATTCTGTAGTGTAATGTTAGCATCCAATATTACTGAACCTCCAGATAACTCAACATCATTACCTAAATTAGGTGATGAACAAATAATTTTCTCAGGAGAAATGATGATTTCATCTTCTTTAGTACATCCTGTACCTGTTACAACAACCTTGTAAGTTCCGGCAGAAGTAGCAGTGTAGGTAGTAGTGGTTACTCCCCAAAGGGTGTTTCCGTCTTTATACCATGCAATAGATTCACCATTTTGTAGTGTAATGTTAGCGTCTAATACTATTGAACCTCCAGATAATTCAACATCATTACCTAAACTAGGTTGAGAACAAATATTTGTTTCTTCAGAAATGATGACTTCATCTTCTTCAGTACATCCTGTAGCTGTTACAACAGCTTTGTAAATTCCAGCTGTAGTTGCAGTGTAGGTAGTCGTATTAACTCCCCAAATGGTGTTACCATTTTTATACCAAGTGATTGTTTCTCCTGATTTTAGTGTAATGTTAGCATCTAAAACAATAGATCCATCAGTGATTCCTTGATTTCCACCTAAGTTAGGAGATGAGCAAATGATGGTTCCAGCAGAAACAATGATTTCATCTTCTTTAGTACATCCTTGTCCGGTAATAACAGCTTTATATGTTCCAGCAGAAGTAGCAGTATAGGTAGTAGTGGTTATTCCCCAAAGAGTGATTCCGTCTTTATACCATGCAATGGATTCACCATTTTTTAAGGTAACATTAGCATTTAATACTGCTGAACCTCCAGATAATTCAATATCATTACCAAGAGAAGGTTGAGAACAAATGATGGTTCCAGCAGAAACAATGATTTCATCTTCTTCAGTACATCCTTGTCCAGTAATAACAGCTTTATATGTTCCAGCAGAAGTTGCTGTGTAAGTAGTGGTGTAGATTCCCCAAAGCGTGATTCCATCTTTATACCAAGTAATAGATTCACCATTTTTTAAGGTAACATTAGCATTTAATACTGCTGAACCACTAGATAGTTCTATATCATTACCTAATGAGGGTTTCGAACAAATAACTGTTCCAGTAGAAACAACAATTTCATCTTCTTCAATACACCCTTTCCCTGTAACAATAGCTTTATATGTTCCAGCGGATGATACAGTATAGGTAGTAGTAGTAACTCCCCAAATGATGTTCCCATTTTTGTACCAAGCAATAGATTCACCACTCTTCAATGTCACATTAGTATTTAATGTTACTGAACCTCCAGATAATTCAACATCATTACCTAATGCTGGTTTAGAACAGACAATCACTTCAGCTGAAATTACAATTTCATCTTCTTCAGTACATCGGTTTCCAGTTATTACAGCCTTATAAGTTCCTATTGAAGTTGCTGTGTAGGTCGTTGTGGTTACTCCAGAAATTACATTTCCATTTTTATACCAAGCAATAGATTCACCATCTTGAAGTGTAACGTTTGCGTTTAATGTAGCCGAACCTCCAGATAATTCTTGATCATCTCCTAATGCAGGGATTGAACACACAGGACCGGTACCTTCTTCAAAAATTACAATTTGATCTTCTTTAGTACAGTCTACACCTGTTACAACAACTTTATAAGTTCCCGCTTCTGTTGCAGTGTAGGTAGTTTTTGTTTCTCCATTGATAATATTCCCGTTTTTATACCAAGCAATGGATTCACCACTTTTAAGGACAACGTTAGCATCCAACAACGCAGTACCTTCAGATAGTTCTTTGTCATCCCCTAATCTAGGACCTGAACACGTATTTATTACTATGTTCTGAAAGTCACATGACGTATAAGCTTGCATTGTACTCCATGATTCATTACACATAGTAGAATAATCTCCCAAGTCTTCATTTGCTATTTCAGTTGATGTAAACCCAATTAATGACATATAGTATCTATACAGCTTTGATCTTAACACTGGTTTAGCTTTATCCCACGCATTAGCAAAACATTCCACTGAACCGTTAATAATATTTACTGTATGTAAAAACCCTTTTTTATTCATTTTAGCACTTGAGTAAGTCGTTGCTGACTCATCATAAATTTCTTGCATTACTTGGTGACAAGAAGGTTTAGGGCATTGTGGTGTCATCCAAAACCATAAGGCACTTAAAAAAGCCAATTCACCGTCTTGTTCTAATAAATCCGGATTAGAAACTAGCGTTGTGTTATCATAAAGAAATTCACTGAAGTTTCCATAATTATAGTGGTATGATAGTTGAATTGGTCCCCTTCCATAATAGCATTTTCCAGACACTGGTTTATAATCTAATGTAGATCCTGATGTATAACAATTCGATGATTTTAGAGAAGCGTTACCTCCAGGTCCCAGTTCTCTTAACCAATGTAAACCCCATGAACCATGACTTCCTATTGGTTGATTGCTTGCTGATAATGATGGGTCTGGATCTGTCCATCCACCAGTTGTTTCTTTAGTGATATTTGCCAAAAAAGCGGCAAGTTCTCTTTTATCATTGTAAATATTTCCAGTATTACAAAAAGTAGAATAGTCCTGTGTGTATGCAGTGCCTTCCCATGATGAAGATGTGATAACATAAGTCCATGAAGAACCATCGGTTTTTGTAACCGAAACAGAAGTTCCTTTCCCATTGGTTCCTGCAGAGAAAGTTACAGAATAATCGGAAATTTTGTCTACCGCAGAAATGAACTTGGCGTATGAGTAATGATCATCTGTAGCTCCTTGCGAATGTCCAGCTTGTGCTCTGTTGGGAAATATGGTATTCCAATCAGAAGCTGTGATTAAATTTGAAATGTTATTATTAGCAGCATTAAGATTCCAAACACTCAAAATAGCTACAATAATAGTAAGTAAATTTTTCTTCATTGAATTTAAATTAGAACTGACCAAAGGTTGGTTAGTTAGTTTAATAATCAGATAGGAGACAATTTAGGTGAAAATAATAAACAAATGTTTACAATTCCGAAAATATTATTGTCAATTCTTCAAAAATAGGGGTTCAATTAATATCCTTGATTCTGTTTTTCTCAATTTAGATTGTTTTCATGGCACCTAATGCTTGTTGTATATGTAGTCGCACATTCACATTAGTTGAAATCAAATTTGATTGTCTTGAAAAGATGAAAAAAAGTAAAACAATAATAGAAAAGGCTATAGGATTGTTCTACAATTGTGTGCTAAATAAAAAATTAGCTAAGATGAGTTTATCAAGTGTTTTATTCTACGGATGCTGCTAAATATTTTTAAAAAATATAAATGGATATGGTACAATAAGTGAGTCTGTACACTAATAAAATCGATTGAAAAAGCTGATGATAAAGGCATAAAAAAATAGAGAACATTTCTATTCTCTATCTAATATTTTAATTTTTTGCTCTTATTTTTATTCAATAACTACTAACAAATCTACGAATTACTCATAGAAAGAATAAGGCTATAAACCCGTTTCGTTCAACATTTAGTTATTAGCATTATTTTATTTTTTCGATGGTGGATAATACATCATTTAGTTTATCAGTGTCTGTTAATACTTTAAAGCAAGAACTATAATCATTAGTTAAGTTGTTACTTATCCGATAAATATTTTTTTGTTCATGTTGGTTAAGTGTAATGTCAAATATTGTATTTAATCCATATGTTGAATCGCACATACAGTTTGATTTGAGTGCAATCCATAATTCAGGAGTTATAGTAGTTGATTTTAATGGTTCATTATTCTTTTGATATAAGATTTCATTATTAGAAACTTCAATCTCTAAAAGATTATTTGCCATTATTTCGTAATGAATAACTAGTTTTTCCTTGTTCAATACTGAGTAAGATTTATCCAGTTCTTTGCACAATGGTGTCGTTATTTGAATAATTTTCTTTTTCAGATTAGTTGTAAGTGATGTATCTGTATTGAAAATTTTAGTTGAAGTGCCATTTGTGTCTAATATTTTCATGAACTCGTTTTTGAGATTCATCTCGAGTTTAAGTTGAAACTCATCTAAATAATTTTGGCTGACGTTAGAAGAATCAATTATTGTTAGATTAAACTGTTTTGGAGTTGTTTTCTCATTAGAGCAGGAAAAGAGGAGTGTTCCGAATATGAACAATATTAAAAGTCTCATCATGTATCTTAATTAATGCTTAGTTATTGGTGGTAGTTTTTATATTAGTATGATTTCAATATCTGTTTTTCTAAGTTCCGCAATAAGTTCATTTATAGATTTACTACTCTTTTCATATTGTTCTTCAATATAACCTGGTGGATAATCTATCCATCTGTTATGTACGGAATACTCCTTGAGAGATTTAGATAGAATTTTTTCTCTTCGTTCAACAGAAGGAATAAATACTTTGGTTATCATTAAATCAGATTCTAGTAATTTTCTATTGAGTAGCTCATAATCTTCTAAATTACAGATTCCGTAACCAATTATCATGTTATCTGAACATTTGGATATCTCATTTGAAATCAGATTGATCTCATTACTTTTTTGTTTTTTTTTAATCTAAAGTTGGGTTTGGATTGGGGACTTCTCCTTTATTCAGTTTTTTGAAATCAGCATATTTTTTAAATGCCGAATCAGTAACATCTAAGTTTAAGGTAACACAAATCTCCCGTTTCATATCCAAAGTTTATAAGCACGATTTTCTGTCCAATAAATTAGTTGGTCGCTATTTGAATAGATGTCTTGACGAGGTATTCTCATAATTCTACATCTAGGAGCGTGACCTCCGTAATTATGTCGCCAATTAGTAGTTCATTAGTTTTGGAAGAAAATTTTAAGAATAAAGGATTATGATCATAAGGTTCAAATGAAATACCAATCCACTGTAAATCCATAAACGCTTTAATACTTAAATCAATAGGAGTATAGAATTCAACATCTCCAAATTCAAGACCTATTTCGGGATTTTCTTTTTCAAATTTTTCAAATTCCTCTCGTTTATCAAAATCAATTGTTTCTTTCATTTCATTATTGCTACGTAGAGTAGAGCCTGACAACTCTACATAATTCATTAACTAAATATAGTAATAAATCTTGAATTGTCAGCACCCCCTTCATCAAACCGTGCATGAAGTTTTCCCTCACACGGCTTACCGATAGATTTCTTCATTGTGCTT
>JAAEPT010000054.1 GCA_024232295.1 Cytophagales bacterium | reverse complement strand
GTGTTTTCTTTTGCTCTGATTTTCCATCGTAATGAATATACAAACCAATTGCCCCAGTGATAACTGCTGCGAAGATTGCCCCCCAAAGTCCATAATGTGCTGATTTTTGTTCCATCTCAAAATTTACCTTTTACTTCTAACGCTTGCTTAATTTGCTTTTAAATCCCGAAACGAAGTGAAGGGTTTAAAAGTCAAATTGAAGCTATTGTTAGATTATTTTTCTGTAACAGTTTGTAACTCCGTTACTTTTTTGTAATACCTTGCAATTCTAATGCTTTTTTTGCTGGATTATCATCTAGCCGAACTTCTACATTTATTTTACTTTCTTCTTCTTTATTTACATCAGCTAACTGAACTAGCTTAGATAGTCCCGCTTTTATCGAGCAAGCATCATCATATGCTCTTATGTCTGACACAGCCTCAACTAGTCCATATTTCAATCCAGATGTTTTTCCAATAGTTTTTGCTTGTTTAGCAGTAATAAATGTTTTAATTTTTATTCTTTCTGCTGCAATCGCAGCCTCCATAGCTTGAAATGTCTTATCGTAATAGTAGGTCGCATTAAATGACTCTACACCTTTACCTACAATTAGATTTCCAACACTAAGAGCAGCTGAAATAGTTGGGTTGGCATGTGCCGTGCCGGCACTAGCCCCTTTTGCTAAGTCATCTATAAAACTTTTTGAAAAATCTAGGCCTGCCTTATTTGCAAAAGCACGATGAAGAAAATTTGAGCAATTTAAATCAGAAATACTAAGTAAAAATGATATCATTTTATCTCTTACTTCATCTTCTTCCTCTTTCTTTAATGTGCTGGTGATATTGCTAGCATTAGCTGAGAGGTATAAGCACTGCTTTTGTGGTTTTTCTTCTACAGAATCAACCATTTCCATCTCTTTCATACAGCTCATACTAATAAGTTCAGAAATCTCATCAGGGACCACGATAGTAGTTGATGCAGGAAAGTGTGTTGTTGGCTGACTACGAAGGTATTCTGCAGTGTTTGCACAACCAGAAAGAATAACTATTACTACAATGAGTAGCATTGTATTTTTATTCATATATTCTCCATTATTTGTAAGATATTTTTAATCTAACTATAATAATAGATGGAAATTTTCCACCTATTTCTTAAATAGATGAATTATTTTTCCACCTATTCTGATATTAGGCCATAAAGATGTAATAAATCAATG
>JAAEPT010000053.1 GCA_024232295.1 Cytophagales bacterium | reverse complement strand
TAAATTCTTAAACGAGATAATCTAATGGATACTGAAAAACTGACCTTAGCATTAGACGAAGCAGGTTTAGAACTAGTTATTGGACTAGAAACACATATTCGCTTAAATACAAAAACTAAACTTTTCTGTTCATGTCCAAACCATGAGGCAGAAGAGGCAAATACACATATCTGTTCTGTTTGTACAGGACAAATGGGAGTGCTTCCTGCAATTAACAAAGAGGCGATTAGCAAAGCAATTTACTTTGGTAAGGCTGTTAATTCAACAATGAAGAATGAGGTGATTTGTTGGGATAGAAAGCATTATGAATACCCAGATCAACCTAAAAACTTCCAATTAACACAATTCCAAAGACCAATTATTCCTGACGGACAAGTTGATTGTTATAGAGATAATGGAACAAGCTTTTCTGTTACTTTAGAGCAAACGCACTTAGAAGAGGATGCAGCGAAGTTGGTTCACGAGAAGAAGCAAACATTAGTTGATTTTAACAAATCAGGTGTGCCTTTGATTGAGGTGGTAACAACACCTTGTATGCGTAATATCAAGGATGCTTCTACTTATGCACAGTACTTACAACGTATTGTTCAAAACTTAGGAATTTCTGAGGCAAACTTAGATAAAGGAGAATTCAAATCGGATGTCAGTGTGTCTTTGAGAAAGAAAGGTACTGATGATTTGAATGCACGTACAGAGATCAAAAACTTGAACTCATTCAAGTTCATGATTGAAGCATTAGAAGAAGAAGTAACAAAACAATATAATTACTATAAGGAAAATGGTGAATTCCGTCCTGACCAAACTACGGTATTATGGGATGAAGAATTGAAGCAAACGAAAACAATGCGTAAGAAAGAATTCGCAGCAGATTATCGTTTTGTTTTAGAGCCAGACATTCCTTTTGTAAACATCAAAAAAGCAGTAGAGAACACAGTTGTTGATGCTTCATTATTACCTTACTCAATTGAAACAACATTGATTGAAGGTGGAGTATTACCACAAGATGCTAAATTCTTTACAGCAGATGCGACTCGTTCAAAAGTATTCTTAGAAATCAACGAGAAATTAAATGATCCTTCATTTGTAGCGAAAGCTTTAGCCAACAACTTAAAGCCTGAGCAGTATGGAGACATTGCTTTAGCAACCTTAATTGATATTTTCTCTTTACTAAAAGATGGAAAAGTTACAGTTGTTTTAGTACAAAATGTAATTAAAGAATTAATCAAAAATGCTGAGTTTGATTATCAAACGTATTTCAAAGAAAACAGTATTTCTGATGATAAAGTTGATACAAGCATTGATGAAGCAATTGCAGAAAATGAAGCAGTTGCCAATGACATCAAAGCTGGTAATGTAAACAAAGCAGGAATCTTAGTTGGTAAGGTTTTACAAAAAGTTGGTAAGGGAGCAAATGGTAAGGTGATTAGAGAGAAAATTATCGCTAAATTATCTGCTGCTGCAACTGAAACAAGTACAACAGATACTGCCCAAAATGTTGAGGCTACAAAAACTTCTACTGCAAAAGAAGAAGAGGAAGAGTTAAGACAAATTGAAATCATTATCAAAGACCAATACAGAACACATGTAATTACTGAAATTTCTGAAGAAAATTTAAGTGAAGGTGTAACAGTTTCTGGTTGGGTATCAAGTGTTCGTGACCACGGAGAATTAGTATTTATTGACTTGAGAGATTCAAGTTATGAAGTAATGCAAGTTCGCTTAAACCGTGATTATTTCGAAAACTTAGATGATTTAGCGAAAATCAAACCTGAGTCTGTAATTATGGTAACTGGTGCAATCGTTCAGAGAGCAGAAGATGATTATAATGCAGGAATTAGAACAGGTAAGATTGAGTTAGAAGCACGTGAGCTAGACATCTTAAACTTATCGAAAACATTACCTTTTGAGATCAAAAGAGCGGCAAAAACAAACGAAAATGTTCGTTTCAAATACAAGTACTTAGATCACAGAAGTGTTGAAAATAGACAAGCAATCATCAATCGTCATAAAGTAATTAAATTACTTCGTGATATTTTAGATGATGAAAACTTCATTGAGGTTGAAACACCAATTTTGACAGCAGGAACAGACGAAGGAGCTAGAGAATTTATCGTTCCTAGTCGTAAGCAAGCTGGTTCTTTCTATACATTACCACAAGCACCACAGCAATTCAAGCAAATGTTGATGGTCGGTGGATTTGAGAAATATTTCCAAGTTGCTCGTTGTTTCCGTGATGAAGATTCAAGAGGTGATCGTCAACCAGAATTTACACAGTTGGATATTGAGATGGCTTTTGTGAGTGAGCAAGATATTATTGACTTAAACACAAAGTTATTTACATCTGTTGTAGAAAAAGTATATGGCAAGAAGTGGAAAATGTTCCCATTCAAAGTAATGCCATATTATGAAGCAATGGATAAATATGGTTGTGACCGTCCTGATTTACGTTTTGGATTGGAAATGCAAGATATTACAGAAGTTGTGAAGGAAACTTCTTTTCAAGTATTTGCTAAACCAATCGAAGATGGTGGTATTGTAAAATGTATCAAGGTAGATGCTGAGTACCAAAAGAAACGTATGTCTAAGAAGCAAATTGAGAAATTAACCAAGATTGCTCAAGACTTAGGTTTAGGTGGATTAGCTTATATCATCTTAAATGAAGAAGGGCATGAAAATGGTCGTTTACAATCTCCAATCATTAAGTATTTAGGTGAAGATGTTGCAGAAAACATTATCAAAGTAACCAATGCAAAAGTAGGAGATATTGTATTCTTCTCTGCTGCTGATTATGATACTGCAAACAAAGCATTAGACGCAGTTCGTCAAGAATTGGGTAAAATGTTAAACTTAATCAAGCCAAAAGAATTACATCCAGTGTGGATTGTAGATTTCCCATTCTTCGAAAAAACAGATGAAGGAAATTGGACATTTACACACAATCCATTCTCAATGCCTAAAGTGAAAGATTTAGAGAAGCATATGGAAGGGAAGGATGTTGACCAAATCATTGCACAACAATATGATTTAGTATTGAATGGTTATGAAATTGGTGGTGGTTCTGTCCGTGCGCACAAAGCAGAAATCTTAGAAGCAACTTATCGTAACATGGGGTATGATAAAGAAGAGATGATGAAGAGTGTAGGAGAGATGTACACAGCATTCCATTATGGTGCACCACCACATGGTGGTATTGCTTGGGGTGTTGATCGTTTATTGATGATTTTAGAGAAGAAAACTTCAATTCGTGAAGTAATAGCATTCCCTAAAACAGGTTCAAGTGAAGATTTATTATTTGGTAGTCCATCTCCATTATCTGAGAAGAAAGTAGGAGAGATGAATGTCAAGGTTATAGAGAAATAAAAAATAACTATTTATAAATAAAAAAGCTGTTCAAATTATTTGAACAGTTTTTTTATGTTTTAATACAAGTAAAATAAGGTTAATCAATAATGATTAATTTTTCCCTTATAATTTGTCCATTATAAGAAACTTCAATAAAATAAATTCCAGCTTTTAAATCGCTCAAATCAAGTTGTACATTTTCTTGGTTAAAAGACTCATTGAATTGAATTTGACCAGAGTAATTATAAATTACAACATTATTAATATTTCCTGTAATGTTAAGAATACCATTAGTTGGGTTTGGGAATATTTTTATGTCTGTTGTAATAACATCTTGTTGAGTAGTGATGACTTTATCTTCAGTCTTAATGTTTTGTAAAAGAAGTGTTTCACAATCTTCTTCATAAACACTATAATTCACTAACCCTTTGCTAAGATCATCATATCCATCAAATATTTTATTTTCAATTCCACTATAGAAAAAGTAAGCACCTCATTCAAGATGCTTGTTAAATATTATTTTACTCTTCTGTTTTCTGACAACAGAAAGCATCTTCTCCAATATTAGAGACACTATTAGGAACACGTATTGTATTTAGTTGCAATCTGTTTTTGGAAAATGCCCACTTTCCAATGCTTCGAATACTCATAGGTATTTGAACAGAAGTTAATCTGTTTTCATAAAAAGCCCCTTCTCCAATTGTTCTAACACCATTAGAAATATTGACTTCAGTCAAATGATTGAAAGAAAAAGCTCCTTCTCCAATGACACTCACATTATTAGGAATCCTGATATGAGTTAGTTTGTTTTCTGAAAAAGCCTTAGTACCAATACTATTTACGCTATTAGGAATTGTTATATAAGTCAATTGATTGAATGAAAAGGCATTTTCTCCAATAGATGTTACACTTTTTGGTATCTCTACATTGGTCAATTTATTTTCTGAAAATGCACTTTCTCCAATGTGCTTTATACTATTAGGGATTACAACATTAATTAGTTGGTTATGAGAAAAGGCACTAGTTCCGATAGAAGTGACACTATTAGGAATTTCCACACTTGTTAGTTGATTCTCTGCAAAAGCCCCTTCTCCAATAGAAATAACACTATTAGGTATTTCTACATTTGTGAGTTGATTTCCATAAAATGCTTTGTTGCCAATAGAAGTGACACTTTTAGGAATATCTACAGTTGTTAATTGGTTTTTTAAGAAAGCCTCATCACCAATACTTGTAACAGGAGTTCCCTCAAAATCAGCAGGAATGACAATGGATTCATATCCTGATCTTAATTGTTTAACAATTCTTCCATCTCTAAATATTACATCTTCTTTTTTCAGTGTATAAGGCATAATTACTTTTTCATCAAAAGCATTGTAGCCAACTGTTTTTACACTATTAGGGATTTTGACATATGTCAGGTGGTTTTTGTGGAAAGCCCATTCTCCAATGCTTTTTACACTACTTGGAATGTCTACACTAGTTAATTGATTTTCATAAAAAGTCCATTTATTTATTTTCTTGATACCTTTTGGGATCTTTACTTCAGTCAATTGATTTTTATAAAAAGCATTATCTCCAATTGTTTTTACATGATGAGGAATGTCTATACTTGTTAGTTTATTAGAAGAAAATGCCCATGCTTCAATGTCTGTAACTTTTCTGGGGATTATAACAGATGCTAGTTGATTCTTATAAAAAGTCCCTTTTTTGATGACTTCTATATGATGAGGAATTGTTACTTCAGTTAACTGATTAAAAGAAAAAGCCCATTCTCCAATGCTTGTTACATTTTTAGGGATTTCGATACTTGTCAGTTGATTAAAAGAGAAAGCAGAATTACCAATAGTAATTAAGTTGTCAGGCATTTCTACATCGGTCAATTGATTTCTACGAAAAGCATTATCTCCAATACTAGTTACACTATTTGGTATTTTTACACTAATAAGCTCTTGTTCAGAAAAAGCCTCTTCTTCAATACTTGTGACAGGGATGCCATTAAAAGCAGGAGGGATGATGATATTTTTTTCGGAATTTTTGTATTTCTTTAGTTTGATGATTTTCCCCTTGTTAAATTTTACATCTGCTCTTGTTAAGGTATATTGAGCATGTGAGAGGTGGGTGATAAGAAAGGCAAACAACAATAAATAAATGTATTTCATATTTTATTTAATTTAAAGCTCATATTCTTCAATATTGGCTATTTATAACTTAGAGCTATTTATGATACTTTTGGTATTATTTCAAGTTCTCTAAGATTGTTTTTTGTACTTTTTAAGTATACAAGAATTAATTTTTTTTGTTTATATAATTCTAAAATTTCACAGCATCTGAGCAATGAAAGTGCCAATTGTATACGAAAGTAATAAAGATTTAAACAGATAACCAGAGAGTTTACATTACTTATCTTTTGCATGATATACAACAAAGAAAAAATTGCATTATTAGATGAAAATCAGATATAGAAATAACAATTTGCTATTTTTTATGAAAGATATTTTACTTAATCGTAAACTTAGTTTGGTTATCTTGGTATCAAGAATAATGTATTAATAAGTATAAAAAATATGAGATCCTATTCAAAACTCTCCACAGCTATAAAAGATAAACACAAAGTAGAAGATTTTTGGCATTATTTAGACTCTGATTATAGTGTAGAAAAAGATGAATATCTTCCTACTCCCATTCCAGAGGAGATTAGACAATTAAAGAAGCTTAAAATTCTTTTTATTAGTGGGCAGAAAACAGATGTGTTTCCTAAATGGTTTGAAGAATTTGAGGAACTAGAAGAATTGTCTATTTCTTGTGATTTTAAGAAAATAGAGGCTTTTCCTCCTAATCTTAAAAAGCTGACTATTAGGGGAGAAATGTTGAGTGGTTTTTTGAATAATTTAGAACAACTTTCTCAATTAGAAATATTAAGTATCTCAACTGGTAAAAAATTCAACCATTTGCCTGAAAGTATTGGTCAATTAAGTAGTTTGGTTGAGTTAAATATTGTCAGTAATGAAAAACTAGAAAGTTTGCCTGATACTATTGGAACTTTGAAAAAGCTGAAGTCTCTTCGATTGAATGAAAACCAACTCACAAGTATTCCGGATTCTATTGGTGACTTAGAGGAACTAGAGATACTGAATTTGGAAGGGAATCGAGTAAAGGAATTACCTAGTACAATTGGTAATCTTAAAAAGCTGGATGATTTAAATTTAAATAGTAATCAATTAACAAATCTTCCTCAAGAGATAGGTAATTCTACTGATTTAACGGAGCTTAAAATAGGAAATAATAAATTAGTAGAACTTCCTGATACCATTGGTAACTTGACCAAATTGTATCGATTTGAGTGTAAGAATAATGAATTGAAAGCAATTCCTAATACAGTTGGAAATTGGACAGTAATACATGACCTTGATTTCAGTAATAATCAACTAACAGAGCTTCCGGATTCTATTGGCAATTGGGAAACATTAGATTATTTTAGGATAGAGAAGAATAAATTAACAAAATTACCTAATACAATTGGTCAGTTGAAAAAAGTGGTGTTTTTGGAAGCTAATAATAATCAGTTGACAGAACTCCCTGATGAATTGGGGAATTGTGAGAATTTACGATGGATAAGTTTCTCTTCAAACTTACTGACAAGCTTTCCAGAGACTTTTCACCAATTAAAAGGAATAGGTCGTTTTCATTTTAAAGAAAATCAATTAACTTCCTTTCCTTCATTTTTAGAAACACAGAAAGACTTGGAAATGATTGATTGTTCAAATAATCAGATTACAGAAATTCCATTGTCTTTAGGAGAGCTAGAAAAGATCTGGTCAATTAATCTAACAGAAAATCCTCTAAAAGTCATTCCTTTTCCTTTATTGAAATTACCAAATTTACGTTACTTTGATAGGGTAGAAGACGAAGTTTTCAATCATAGAAAATCTTTTTTGAAAGCAATAGATAGTCTTTCGTTGGAAAACCAAACAGAATTATACCAGATTATCGAACAAAAAGGTTTGGATAAACTTTCTCAATATATTTTCTTCCAAGCTCTTGGTGTCAAATATCCTTTACTACAAAGTAATGCTCTTCAATACCTTGTTTCAAATGAAAAAGAAGGTTTGGAAAAACAACCAATAAAAGAGGGAAGTACAATTACTGTATTAGGAAAAGTTAGCTTAAACAAAACAGAACTTAAGCAACGTTTGAAGAAATTAGGAATTAATTATGCCACTAAGATAACTGAAAAAACAAGTCATGTTGTATTAGAAAGGGGAGCTAAAAATTATGATAATTTTGAAAAAGAAGGGTTAGTATTTATCTCTGAACAAGGACTTCAAAAGTTTTTGGAGGAAGTAGATACATCACATCTTAATCAAAAGGAAACAGACAAAGAAGAAATAGAAAATGTCCGAGTGCTTTTGTTGAATGAAGATTTTGACAATGTAGCAATTGGTATTGAGTTAGTTGCTTCTTTGGGAATGCCAAAAGAACTGTTTAATGAAGTATTCTTTGTAGCAAACCACAAATATTGCCCAACTAGTTTGAGAAATAAAGCCAAAAAATTGGTGAAATTAAATGCTTCTGAAAAATTATTGGAGGTAATGAAAAATAATCGTGGTTATAATATCATTTCCGCTCCAACTCCTACACGATTTGCTTACTCATACAATATGAGAGAGTATAAAGAACGTTTATTAGCATTTACTCAAGAAACAGAACTAAACCTTCACAAAATTGTAGATTATGTCTGTAAGATTCATATCAATGCTAAAAAAGAGGATTTTGAAGAATTTTTAAAGAGGAATCCTAAAAAGTAAATTGCATAAAAAAAGAGGTCTATTATGACCTCTTTCTTTTTTAATATTCTTTTGAGTTGACTACATAAGTGAATTTATCTTCCTTAATGTAGTACTGAATCAACGCATTTCTTACTAGCTCTCGGTCTTTGAAGTTTAATAGACCAACTTGATACATTGCTAGAATTTTTTCGTCATCTCCTTGTATATTAATTGCGTCAATTTCTTCTGAACTGGATACAATGTACCAACGCTTTTCATCGGCAATATCTGTACTCATGATTTGCAAACCATTATTTTGTAAAAAAGCATCTCGTGTCTCAACATTTGTAAACTTATTTGTCTTTTTAAATAACTCATAAGTTTGTTTGGAGATTACAAAAGCTGATTTAATGATTTCTTCTTTACCATTTACAGTTTGTTTGAAGCGAGGAATAGCTGCCACAGAATAGCTTCTTATAATATCTGGCTTGATACGTTTAGCAAATACATCTTGAGATTCAATTTTTACAAACTGCTCTTTTTGATAAGGAGCATAGATTCGTTTAACTTCCTCTTCATCACCTCTTAGTTTTGCATAGTAGAGCTTTTCACGCACATCCATTGTCCATTCAGTAGGCCCCAGTTCGATCTCTTCTAGTTCTGGAGTTACTACTTCCAAAAAAGGAAAAACCTCCTTGATACTGTATGCCAATGTCATGGCACGATCATGAGCTAAAAAGACGTTATTTTCTATGCTTGTTTCACCTGTGATTGAAGAACCATCAGGGTTTAAACCATAGTTGGGTTTGTTTGGGTGATAACTTGTAGGGATTTGAGAAGCACTTCCCACAATTTTAATGGTGGCACCATCACCATCAGAACCCTCTCCTAAGTAATCATATAATGTTTGGATGATACGATCAAACTGCTCTTTACCATCAGCGGTGAATTCACTACGATTATTTTTGAATTGTTTAAATTCAGGAATATCTAGTTTTTTATTTTCTAAGTCAATCGTTTCAAAACGCAAAGAACTGGTAACAGGAATTAACTTAACAGTGTGATCTCTTACATTTTTATCTATGATTTTTTGGATCTTCCTTCTGCTGGGAGATGAATTTTGATCAAAGTCAGGACATTCTACTGTAACATGACGTTTAATCTTTACTTTGCGAGGGTTGTTTTTTTTACAAGCACCCAATAAAAGCATCATTGACAGAAGTATTCCTATGAAATAATATTTATAAGATATAGTATCTTCTCTCATATTCTTTTTGTTTTTTTTTTTGTTTACTCATTCATTTATGAAATTTAGTAGGTAGTAGACTGGATAATTTCTTCTTTAAATATATTTCTAAACTTTCTAAACATTTTAAATGTTCT
>JAAEPT010000052.1 GCA_024232295.1 Cytophagales bacterium | reverse complement strand
TTATCTCCGTTACATTGATAAATACTTTTGCTCCTATTGAGAAAAGTAAAGTGGTGCTAACTGGACTCGAACCAGTGACACACGGATTTTCAGTCCGATGCTCTACCAACTGAGCTATAGCACCAAATTTTACGGTTGCAAAGGTAGGTTCTTAAATTATAAATCCAAACATTAAACACATTTTTTTTATGGCACTACTTCCACAAATCTTATTTGTTGGTTTATTGGCAACTGCCATTTACTTGTTTTATCAAAGTTGTCAACGCATTTATGCCAACATACAACTCGGAAAACCTTTTGATGCATCAGATAATAAAGGAGAACGAGTCAAGCAAATGATTCTTATTGCTTTAGGGCAAAAGAAAATGTTCAAAAGACCTATACCTGCAATACTTCATTTGATGGTATATTTAGGTTTTTTGATTGTAAATATTGAGTTGCTAGAAATCGTCTTGGATGGTGTTTTAGGTACTCATAGATTATTTGCTCCTTTTTTTGGAGACTTATATCCTTATATCATTAATTTCTTTGAATTCTTTGCTGTAGCTGTACTACTTTCATGTGTTATTTTTCTTATTAGAAGAAATGCATTGAAGATCGAACGTTTTCATAAGAAGGAAATGTCTTCTTGGGCAAAGTTAGATGCAAATATCATTCTAGTTGCTGAGGTATTTCTTATGCTTGCTTTATTGAGTATGAATGCTACAGACACATTAATTCAGCAAAAACAAGGAGTTGTTCAAAGTTTCTTTTTTAGCGATTTATTAATTCCATTATATAATGGAATGAGCTTAGAGGCTTTGAATATTGCAGAACGTGCTTTTTGGTGGGTGCATATTGTGGGTATTTTTGCATTTGCTAACTATGTACCTTATTCTAAACATTTGCATATTTTCTTAGCGTTTCCAAATACTTATTTCACTTCATTTGATGAAAAAGGGAAAATGCAAAATATGGAAAGTATTACAACAGAAGTCAAAATCATGATGGGTCAACCTGTTGAACAAATGCCAGACCCTAATGTTCCTGTTAGTTTTGGAGCAAAAGATATCACAGATCTCTCTCAGAAAAGCTTATTGGATGCCTATACTTGTACAGAATGTGGACGATGTACAGATAATTGTCCATCAAATATGACTGGTAAGAAATTGTCTCCTCGTAAGATTATGATGAATGTTAGGGAGCGAACAGAAGAAGTTGGTAAAGGCATCAAGTTGAATGGAGCTGATTATAAGGATGATAAAAAGTTGCTTGATGATTACATTACAGAAGAAGAATTATTTGCCTGTACATCTTGTAATGCTTGTGTAGAAGCTTGTCCTGTAAATATTAATCCTTTAAATATTATTACTGAATTAAGACGATATAAGGCAATGGAAGAAACCAAAGGTCCACAGGAATGGAATATGGTATATAGTAATATCGAAACCAGTTTTGCTCCTTGGAAATTTCCACCAACAGATCGTTTTAATTGGAAAGATGATGTCTAAATCATTACAATTCTTTTTTTACTTCACTAAATGATATCACTATGACAGAACAAAATATGAAAGTGCCTACTATGGCAGAGTTAAGCGCAAAAGGGATAGAGCCAGAGATTTTATTTTGGGTAGGTTGTGCAGGTTCTTTTGATGACCGATACAAAAAAGTAACAGTTGCTTTTATCAAAATATTAAATCACTTAAATATTAGTTTTGCAGTATTAGGTACAGAGGAAACATGTACTGGAGATCCTGCAAGACGAGCTGGAAATGAATTTTTATTCCAAATGCAAGCAATGGCAAATATTCAAACATTGGATATGTACAATGTGAAGAAAATTGTGACTGCGTGTCCACATTGCTTTAATACACTTAAAAATGAGTATCCTGATTTGGGAGGTAATTATGATGTAATCCATCATTCTACCTTTTTACAAGAGTTAATTAATGATGGAAAGATTAAGGTAGAAGGTGGGGATTTCAAGGGAAAGAAAATCACTTATCATGATTCTTGTTACCTTGGTCGTTCAAATAATATTTATAGTGCTCCTCGAACAGTCATTGAAGCTTTGGATGCTGATTTGGTAGAAATGAAGAGATGTAGAACCAAAGGCTTATGTTGTGGAGCAGGAGGTGCTCAAATGTTTAAAGAGCCTGAAAAGGGTGATAAAGATATTAATATTGAACGAACAGAAGAAGCTCTGGAAACAGGAGCAAAAACAATTGCTTCTGCATGTCCATTTTGTATGACGATGTTGTCTGATGGAATCAAAAATAAAGAGAAGGAAAAAGAAGTAAAAGTTTACGATATTGCAGAACTAATTGCAAAAGCAAAAGGGTTATAAGCATTATGGATACGATTATTAAGACAATGCCAGCTACGGCAAAAGTTTGGATTTACCAAGCAAACAGAGCTTTCTCAGAAGCGGAACAAGTACAAATTGACGCTTTTTTAGACAATTTTGTAACTGGCTGGAATAGTCATGGAAAAGCAATCAAAGGTGCTTTTGAAATTCGCTATAATCAGTTTATCATTTTGATGGCTGATGAAAATGTAGCTTCTGTGAGTGGTTGCTCAATTGATAGTTCTGTAGCAGTTATTCGTGAAATAGAACAAAAATTAGGACTTAATCTACTAGACAAATCAAAGGTTGCATTCTTGAGGGAGAATGATACAATTGAATTGGTTGATTTTATGAATATCAAACAGCAGGTTGTTAATGGTAATGTGGTAGCAACAACCAAAACGTTTAATAATATGCTAACGACTTTTGGTGATTATCAAGATAATTGGATAGTTGAAGCAAAAGATAGCTGGTTAAAACGTTATTTTTAGATGAAAAAAATACCAGTATACGGACATAGAGGATGCAGAGCATTATTTCCAGAGAATTCTCTAGAGGGGTTTGCTCATGCTCTTGATTTAGGTGTACAAGGTATTGAATTAGATGTTGTTATTTCCAAGGATTTGCAAGTGGTTGTCTCACATGAGCCTTGGTTTAGCAAAGAATATTGTAGTGTAGAGCAAGAGCATAATATTTTTGAAATGGATTATGCTCTTGTTCGAACTATTGATTCAGGAACCAAAATACATTCACGATTTCCAAGTCAAAAAAGTATTACTACTTTCAAGCCATTATTGAAAGAAGTGATAGAATTGTGTAATCAGTCTAAAAGCCCCTGTTTTTTTATCTTAGAGCTAAAATCAGAAGATGAGTGGGTAGGAAAATATCAGCCAAAAAGAGAAGTTTATGTGCAATTAATTGAAGAGGTGTTACGAAATACTCCTAGTTCTCACCCTTTGATGGTGCAATCATTTGATCCTCTGTTATTGAATGAATACCAAAAACAGTTTCCACAACATACTTTTGGCTTCTTAGTAGAGAATCGAGAAACAGTTGAGGAAAACCTATCTAAGCTAAACTTTAAACCTAATTATTATAACTTAGACAGTGAATTAATTACACAAGACATAATTAAAAAATTACATCAACAAAATATTGAATGTGTTGCTTGGACAGTGAATGAAAAGTCTACTGCCCAAGAATTAATGGAATGGGGAATTGATGGTATTATCACAGATGACCCAACTATTTTACTTTAGATCAAATTTGCTACTTTTTTCTATTAGTTCTCTCATCACCTCTAATTGTTTCATTTTTTCTTCTTTAGTCCAATGAAAGTGGTCTTCCATATAATGAACAGCTTCATTTAATGTTGATTTAACAAGCTCTATATAGAAGTAAAACCAATCAGTTCTTCTTGTATAGAAGTCATCAATGGAGTAAACAAATTCATAACGAACACTATAATCTAAGGCTAAGAATACAAAGAGTGGTAAATGGTAATCTTTGTGTTTTTTAGGAAAACGATAATGATGTTCGAAAATACCCAATCCATTTTTTCCATATAATTGAAAGAGCATTTCACATTCTACATTCTTCAATCCCAATCTAATGCCTTCTGTGAAAAATTGTTTTTTATTATCGATTATTTCTTGATCATTTTCATATTCCCCTCCACTTAGGCGTAGATTTTCAGTGACACATTCTTTTTTGGTAATCATATCCACAGCCTTTTTTGCCATGAGACGATACCCTGTGAGTTTTCCACCTGCAATTGAAATCAATCCAGATTTTGAGGTAAAAATTTCATCCTTTCTTGAAATCTCAGAAGGAGTCTTTTTTCCTTGTTGTCCAATTAATGGACGCACACCTGCCCAGCCAGACTCAACATCATCAAGTGTCAATTTATAATCAAATAAATTATTGACAGCATCAATTAAATATTGTGCATCCTCTTGTGTAATTTCAGGTTTTTTAATGTTTTGTTTGTAGTAAAAAGTATCTGTAGTTCCAATATATGTTTTATCATATTTTGGAATGACAAATACCATTCTTTTATCTGGAGTATCGAAGTAAAAAGCTTCATGCAGTGGGAGTTTTTCGCTTGACAACACAATATGAACCCCTTTGGTGAGTACCAATCTGTCTTCATGATACATATTATCTGTATAGCATAGTCTATCTACCCAAGGGCCTGTTGCATTGATTACACGTTCAGCATAGAATGTTTTTTCTTCATTTGTAATGGTGTTTACTGCTTTTACACCATGAACTCTTCCATCTCCATAATAAACAAAAGATGTAACTTTTGTATAGTTGGCTACAGCTGCACCAAGTTCAGTAGCTTTTTTGATAATTTCAATGACCAATCGTGCATCATTAGTGGCATACTCCAAATATTGAATTCCAGAACGAATACGTTCTCTATCAATTTCTGGATATTTATCTAGCATTTCCCCTCCTTCAATGAATTTGTACAAATCTTCATCTTTAACTCCAGCTAATTTTTCATACAAATACATTGCGATTTTAGTGGTAGTTTGTCCTAGACTCCCATCTTTTAGAATCGGTAATACTACATCCAGTGGAAGAACCAAATGTCTTGCATTATTATGTAATATTTGGCGTTCTTTCCCAACTTCTTTGACCAATGAGAAGTTTAGTTGTTTGAGATAGCGGAGACCACCATGTATTAGCTTAGTTGAACGACTAGAAGTCCCTTGAGCAAAATCTTGCATTTCTAACAAGCAAGTAGATAAACCTCTGCTTTGAGCATCTAGAGCAATACCTGCACCTGTGATACCTCCACCAATTATTAGTACATCAAAACTCTTGTCAAAAATCTTTTCTTTAAAAAACGAATCCATAAGCTGTGTTGTTTCTGAGTAAACCCAAAATACCTTGTATCTTAGACGAAGGGAATCTAGTGAATGTTCTTCTTTTTTTAAAAAAATAGTAACTTCAAATTCTATGAACACAAATATACTTTTGCAAAGCTACCTTGAGAGTTCCTCTATGTTTCAACTCAAAACCTTTTTGGAACAAAAGAATTCTCACCTACAATTGAAAAATTTGAAAGGGAGTGCTTCATCATTTTTAATAAGTGCAGTTGATGTTGTGAGAGAAGAGCATCAAGTATGTATTGTAAATGGAAGAGAGGAAGCATTGAGACTTCAGAATGACTTAGAAAATATTATTGATAAAGATATTTTGTTGTTTCCAACCTCTTATAAACGATTGTATCAATATGAAAAAATAGATAATGCCAATATCCTTTTGAGAACAGAAGTATTGAATACTTTGAATAATAAAGGAATTTCTTGCATTATCATTACTTATCCAGAAGCACTTTTTGAGAAAGTTGTTAATCAGCAATCATTGATAGAAAATACTTTTGGCCTGAGAGTAGGAGAGGAGGTAGAAATTTCATTTGTTAATGAAATGTTATTGGAGTATGGTTTCGAAAAAACGGACTTTGTTTATGAAGCTGGACAGTTTTCAATTAGAGGAGGAATTGTTGATGTTTTTTCCTTTGCACATGACTTTCCTTTCCGTGTAGAGTTTTTTGGTGATGAGGTAGAAAGTATTCGTACATTTAATCCAGAAACTCAACTTTCCTTAGAAGAGAAAAAATATTTTGCAGTGTTGCCAGATGTCCAAACACGCTTAGTACAAAGTTCAAGGGTTTCTTTATGGGATTATCTTCCAGGAAATACTATTGTATGGACAAGTGATTTGAATCAGTGTAAGACTGCTATTCAAGCTTGTTATGATAAGGCTGTAGAACAATTTGATGTCATTTGTGAACAAACAGGGAATAATCCAATTGTAACTAAGCCATCTCTTTTATTTGATGATAAAAAAGAATTTGAGAAAGGGTTAGCAAAACATATTCTAATTGAATTTGGTAGATTGTCAAGAAAACAAGTTCCAGAGATCGTTTTTGAACAAACTAGTCAACCTCCTTTTGGGAAAAAATTTGAAGTAGTAGGTGAGGAACTAATTACTTACAAAGAAAAAGGTTATGCCGTATATATTTTATCAGAAACTCCTAAACATGTTCAGCAGTTACAAGAAATTCTAAATACTCATAACAATTCTATTGAATTTACTCCTATTCCTTTTGCTGTTCATCAAGGTTTTATTGATCATACTAATAAATTATTAGTTTTTACAGATCATGAGATTTTTGAGAGATATCATAAGCCAAAAAATAAAAAGCGTTTCAGTAAGAGTAAGGCAATTACTCTAAAAGAACTCAATAATTTAACAATTGGAGATTATGTGACTCATATTGATTATGGGATTGGGCGTTTTACAGGAATGAGTTTTCAAACTCTTCCAAATGGCAAAAAACAAGAATGTGTTCGTTTAATCTACCGAGATGATGATGTTGTGTTTTTGAGTATTCATAGTTTACATAAAATTAGTAAATACAGTGGCAAAGAAGCTGTAGCTCCTAAGATGAGTAAATTAGGTTCTCCAGAGTGGGAAAAGAAAAAGTCAAAGGTTAAGAAAAGGATCAAGGAAATAGCAATTGATTTGATTCAACTATATGCAAAAAGAAAATCAGTCAAGGGATTTAGTTTTTCACAAGATACTTATTTGCAAACTGAATTAGAGACTTCATTTTTGTATGAAGATACTCCTGATCAAGCCAGAGCTACAGAGGATGTAAAAGAAGATATGGAGAAGATAACTCCAATGGATAGGCTAATTTGTGGAGATGTAGGTTTTGGAAAAACCGAAGTTGCAATTCGAGCTGCATTTAAAGCTGTGGCAGATAATAAACAAGTTGCAATTCTGGTTCCAACCACTGTTTTGGCAATGCAACATTATAAAACGTTTGAGAAGCGATTAGCAGAATTGCCTTGTCGTGTAGATTATATCAATCGATTTCGCACAACCAAAGAAACAAAAGAGATTCTAGAAAAAACAAAGAATGGGGAAATTGATATTTTGATAGGTACACATAAGATCGCTGGTAAAAATGTCAAGTTTAAAGATTTAGGTTTGTTAATTATTGATGAAGAGCAAAAGTTTGGGGTTGCTGTCAAAGAAAAATTAAAAGACTTGAAAGCAAACATTGATGTATTGACACTTACTGCTACACCTATTCCTCGTACACTACAATTTTCATTGATAGGAGCAAGAGACTTTTCGGTGATTAATACACCACCACCCAATCGACAAGCAGTCACCACAGAAGTACATAACTTTGATGAAGAGATTATTCGTGATGCTGTTAGTTTTGAATTACAAAGAGATGGACAGGTATTTTTTATTCATAATCGTGTAGCTAGCCTTGATTCTTTGGGGAATATGATACAAAAATTGGTTCCAGAAGCTAGGATTGGAATTGCTCATGGTCAAATGGAAGGGAAGCAATTAGAGAAAACAATGCTCAACTTTATTGAACATAAATATGATGTATTGCTGGCAACAAATATCATAGAATCTGGAATTGATATCCCAAATGCAAATACAATCATTATTAATGAAGCTCAAATGTATGGTTTGTCTGACTTGCACCAAATGAGAGGTCGGGTTGGTCGTTCAAATACCAAAGCATTTTGTTTCTTGCTCACAAAACATTTACATCATCTAAGTTCCGATGCTCGAAAACGATTAGCTACATTGGAGGAATTTTCCGATTTGGGTGATGGGTTCAAAGTATCAATGAAAGATCTTGAAATTAGAGGAGCAGGAGATATTTTGGGTGGAGAACAAAGTGGGTTTATTAATGATATAGGTTTTGATGCTTATCAAAAAATATTAGATGACACTATTCAAGAATTAAAGGAGACAGAATTTAAAAGCTTGTTTGAGAAAGAGATTGATACAAGTGTTTTTATTTCAAAAGTAGAATGTACTATTGAAACAGATTTTGATATTTTAATTCCAGAAGACTATGTGAACAATATTTCGGAGCGTCTTCGTTTATATAATGAGTTAGACAATACAAAAGATAAAGACAGTTTACAGCGATTTGAAACAAGTATTGAAGATCGATTTGGAAAGATTCCTCCAGAGGTTATTCAATTGATGGAGACTGTTCGATTGAGGTGGGAAGCAGAACGTCTAGGATTCTCAAGGCTAAAGCTTAAAGAAGGTGTGATGAAGGGCTATGTAGCAATTGAAGGTAATGATGCTTACTTTCAATCAGAGACTTTTGGGAAGATACTTGCTTTCATTCAAACCAACTCTAATCGATCAAAATTTAGAGAATATAAAGGGCAAATGATTATTACAATCAAAAATGTAGGAACAATTGAAGATGGGTTTAATGTCCTTCAAAATATTTTATAAATTTTGTGCTTTTGTTGAAAATATCTGTATATTGCTAAGTGTTATGTGCTTTACCCAAGAAAAAATTGTATTTTTTTGGTGTATTTAGTACTCAATATATTATATTGTGAACTTAATTGTGTTATAAATTAAAGAGGTTATGAAAAGAATTATTAGAATGGTGAAGCCACTTGCTGTCCTTTTCGGAGCTGCTGCTTTATTAGCTAGCTGTAGTCAAGATGGGCTTCCAACAAGTCAAAGTCCTGGGCCGTCTAGTACAGCTACTGGATTGGCTTACAATGCAGAGGATGGTTTCCAAGTAAATGAGTACTTAGGACAACCAGAAGGACCAAACTTAGTATATATCGAAGGTGGTCGTACTGTATTAGGGTCTTATGAAGAAGATATCTTAAAGAGCCATGATAACATTGAAAGAACAGTAACTGTTGCTTCTTTCTACATGGACGAAACAGAAATTGCAAATATTCACTGGTTGGAGTATTTGTTTTATATTAAAAATGACTCTTCTGAGGAGTTTTACCAATCTGCTCTTCCTGATACTACTGTATGGAGACAGCCATTGGCATACAATGATCCTTATGTAGATCATTATTTAAGATACCCAGGATTCCGTTATTTCCCAGTTGTAGGTGTGACTTGGGTACAAGCGAATGACTTTGCGGTATGGAGAACAAACGTTGTAAATAAGAAATTAGCTGAAGATGCAGGAGTTGAGGTGCCTGAAGGTGGTGATGGACGTATTCCATTAGAATCTGGGGTAGTATTACCCAACTATCGTTTACCTTCTGAAGCTGAGTGGGAGTATGCTGCACAAGCTCTTATTGGTAACCAATGGTTAGATGAGAACCAAACTCACAAAAGATTATATCCATGGGATGGTCACGCATTACGTAACCCTTATGGAGGTCAAATGGGTATGTTCTTAGCAAACTTCAAAAGAGGTCGTGGTGACTATGCTGGTATTGCTGGTAAGTTGAATGATGGAGCAATGATTACAGATTATATCTATAACTACCCTCCAAATGATTTCGGTCTTTATAACATGGCTGGAAACGTAAATGAGTGGGTAAGAGATGTATATCGTCCTACTTCTTTCCAAACAATGAATGACTTGAACCCATTAAGACGTGATGGTTATTTGGATAAAGAAGACAAGTATGATGTTCCTGGATTCCAATCTTTGATTACTAACAAATCAAGAGTATACAAAGGTGGAGGATGGAATGATGTAGCTTACTGGATGTCTCCAGGTACTAGAAGATACATCGACCAAGATTCTTGTACTGCAACAATCGGATTTAGATGTGCAATGATTAGAGCTGGTACTAACTACTAATCAAACACAGTTATGATAATATTGAAACCCCTCTTATTTATTTAAGAGGGGTTTTCTTTTGAGATAAACTTTAAACTATTGTTTATGAAAAGAATAATTATTTGGCTATTTTCAATTAGTTTGATTTTTGGAGGAATTGCTTATTTGTTTTGGACACAAGAGTTGCAATATTTATTACCAACTCCTAAACCAGATAATTATAAAGAAATTCCTGTGGGCACTGAATTGCACTTTTCATTTGAAGAAAAATTAGAGAATAAAAAGCACACTTTAATTCATTTTTTTAATCCTAATTGTCCTTGTTCTCGTTTTAATTTGGAGCATTATCAAAACCTATATCGAAAGTATAATAAAGAGATTGATTTTGTCTTTATATTTCACTCTCAAACACCATTATCAGCAAGTGAACAAGAGACAATTGTGAAAAATGTTGAGCATAAATCAATTATTGTACTTTATGACGAAAGTAAGGAAATAGCAAAGCATTGCGGTGTTTATAGTACTCCACAAATGGTTTTAGTTGATAAGAATCAAAAATTATTTTATAGAGGGAACTACAATAAAAGTCGTTATTGTACAGATCCTAATTCAAATTATGGCGAACAGGCAATATTATCATTATTAGGAGGAGATACATATGTCTCTTTTCCTGATTTTGCGACAAAAGCCTATGGTTGTCAATTAAATAATGTAGAAAAATAACCAAAGACTTACCTAGTATGGAAATAGATAATACACAACAAAATATGCTTGAAAGTATTAAACAAAAACAAGATAAAGTTATTCATATTGCATTAGTTGTTTGTTTTATAGCTGGTCTTGGATTAGCAAGTGTATATGATACTTGGTTCATTGGATTGGGAGTAGGAAGTTTATCTGTAGCCAGTGTATATGTCACTAAATACTTTTTAAAACAATTTGAGGTTTACAAATATGTTTTTAGCCTTGCTTTAGGCTTATTCATGGCCCAGTTTATATACCAAATGCATGGTTTGTTTGAAATGCATTTTATGTTTTTTATTTCAACGGCACTATTGATTATTTTTCAGAACTGGAAGGTACAACTTCCCCTGTTGTTATTTGCTGCTGTTCATCATTTGGCTTTTTATATTATCCAAAGTATGGGAGCAGATTATATTTATTTCTCACAAACAACATGGTCTATCCAAACATTGATTATTCATTTGGTTTTAGTAATTATTTGTTGGTCTATTTGCACTTATTGGTCTTTCTATTTTGAAAAAGTAACAATTGATATTTTGAAAAAGAATGATTTGATTGCTGATAAAGAGGACATAGAATTGGCAATGAAGACAATGAGTGAGACTTCTGAGGTGTTGGATACTCATACAAGTCATACTGTTTCATCTGTTGAGACTTTACAAGGGAATTTACAAAAGCAAACTGCAATCAGTGGAAATTTGTCAAGTTCAGTTTCTATCATTTTAGAAAAGTTGATAGATGCTAATCACAGTACTACAGAAGGTTATGAGTTGGCTAAATCTACTCAAGATAGTATTAGCTCTGGGCAAAGCACTGTAGAAAGTACAGGAGAAGTATTAACTGAAATCTCGTCAAAAGTGGTTATGATCGAAGAGATTTCTAGGCAAACTAATTTACTAGCAATTAATGCTTCTATTGAAGCTGCAAATGCAGGAGAACATGGAAGAGGTTTTGCAGTTGTTGCTCAAGAAGTTAGAAAATTGGCAGAACGAAGTGCTCTAGTTGCTAAAGAAATAAAAACCTTATCTTCTGAAAGTACATTGATTGCAAGTGATTTATTGACACAATTTTCAACAATTGTAGCAGATTTCCACAAAATTATGTCCATCATTATGCAGTTAACTCAACTGTCTAGCGAACAAAGAGATTCAATGAATAGTATTAATGGTGAAATAGAAATTTTGAATCAGACAGTGCAACAGAATCATTTACAATTGGAAAAGTTACAAAGTGATATGAAAATTTTGGATGATACTGTAGATAAATTGTCTCAGTTGACAAGTAAATCATAATATGATAAAATATACAATAAGTACTCCTAATCCTCTTAACCATACTTTATTTGTTGAAATTGAATTAGAGTCTACTTCTTCAGAAACATTTTTACAATTAGCTAGTTGGAGACCTGGACGTTATGAATTGGCTAATTATGCTCAAAATATTCGTAATGTACAATCGAACGTATCCATTGAAAAAACAAGTAAGGATCAATGGAAACTAAGTTCAAAGATTGGTGAAAATATTATTCTTCAATATGAATACTATGCATTTCAATTAGATGCAGGAAATAGTTATGTAGACGAAAATCAGGTTTACATCAATTTTATCAATTGTTTGCCAGCCATTGTGGGTAGAGAGGAAGAAGAAATAAGGTTAAACCTCAACATTCCATCAGAATACCAAATAGCTTGTAGTCTTCAAGAAGCAGCAAAACATGAATTATCTGCATCTTCTTATTATGAGTTGGCAGACAGTCCAATGATTGCAAGTGATTCATTACAACACAAAGTATATGACGTAGAAGGGGCTATTTTTCATTTGTGGATGCAAGGAGAATATGATAGTGATTGGGAAAAAATATTGGCTGATTTTATTCCTTTTACCAAAGAAAATATTGATGTCTTTAATGGAGAATTTCCTTGTGACAACTATCATTTTTTGATACAAATTTTGCCTTATCGCTATTATCATGGAGTGGAGCATTCAAACTCTACTGTGATTGTACTGGGTGAAGAGAAAGGAAAAGAAGAAAATTTCTACAATGACTTTTTAGGAGTGAGCTGCCATGAATTGTTTCACACATGGAATATCTGTCGCATTCGACCTAAAGAAATGATGCCTTATGATTATAGCAAAGAGGCTTATTTTGATACTGGATTTGTGGCAGAAGGAGTGACAACTTATTATGGAGATTATTTACTCGCTCGTTCAGGAGTATTTAGTGAAGAACAATATTTTAAAGAACTAAATACTTTGTTCAAAAGACATTTTTATAATGATGGTCGATTGAATGCTTCTTTGGCTGAATCATCAGCTGATTTATGGTTGGATGGTTATAAGCTGGGGGTTCCTCAACGAAAAGTTTCTATTTATGTAAAAGGGGCTTTAATTGCCTTTTATCTTGATTTGACAATTCGCGAAAAAACTGCTGGGCAAAAATCTCTTGATGATCTCATGAGATTGATGTGGGAACGATTTGGTAAAACAAAGATTGGTTATTCTGCACAAGATTATCAAGAATGTGTTGCTGAATTGATTGGTCATGATTTTGCTCAACAATATATGCAAGATTATGTTTATGGTGTTTTGCCTTTGGAACAATCACTTACAGAAGTATTAGAAAGTGTAGGATGTATTTTCCAAAAAAATGAAAATCCATTACCATATGAAGGAAAATATGGCTTTAGAGTCATCAAGAAAGAAGGAAAACTACTGATTCATCAAATTGCCAAGGGTTCTTCTGTAGAACATTTACTAAGTATTGGGGATGAACTTCAAGAAGAAGAATTAATGAAATTGGGAGAAGAAAGTGCTTTAAATATTGTGAGGTATGGAAAGCAAAAAACAATTGAATTGCCTTCTCATACCACTCATCAATATTATCCTATCTATGAAATTGTAAAAAATGAGTCCGCTACTCAGATACAGCAAGAACGATTTGAGCAATGGCTCAATAAGTCATTTATTTAAATAAAGTTTTACGCCCTATTTTACTACAGATAGGGCATTCTTTTGGATCATGTCCTCGTGCAGGACAATATTCTCTCCCAAAAAAAATTATCTGTAAATGTAGTTTGTTCCAAAATTCTTCTGGAAAAAGTCTTTTTGCATCTTTTTCTGTTACATTCACATTTTTTCCTGTAGTTAAATTCCAGCGGTACATTAAACGATGAATGTGTGTGTCTACTGGAAAAGCAGGTACTTCAAAGGCTTGAGACATTACTACAGAAGCAGTTTTGTGTCCCACACCTGGTAATTCTTCAAGGTCTTCAAAGTTTTGAGGAACAAGCCCATCATGTTTATCAATAATGATTTGTGAGAGTTC
Source organism: Cytophagales bacterium (assembly GCA_024232295.1). GTDB lineage: Bacteria > Bacteroidota > Bacteroidia > Cytophagales > JAAEPT01 > JAAEPT01. The sequence goes on along the minus strand of JAAEPT010000052.1, from coordinate 11,371 downwards.
CTTAATGGCTTTTGATTTTCGAGGAGAAAGTCCACAAGGTTTAATAATTTCACGAATGTCTTCTACCGATTGTTGTGCCATATCATAAGGATTATCAGCCAATGCAAAAAGTGTGGGAGTCACTGTGTTAACACGTTCATCTGTACATTGAGCAGAGAGCAATACTGCAACTAGTAGAGTATAAGGGTCTTTGTGATCTAAGGGAACAGGTGTTTCAGGATAGAGTTCTTCTAAGGTAGAAATGACAAACTCGACTTTTTCTTGCTTTTTCATTGATATTGCTTAATTTCAAAAAAATAACCACAACAAAGATATGAAAGTTTTAAAATCTCTATTGTTAAGTTTGTTGACTTTTACTTTTTTACAAGCTTGTCATATGAAAAATACGAATATAGATGAAGCTCCTGTTGCTACAGCTAGTTCTATCACATATAGTGCTCCTATTCGAGAATTAACAGATGCAGAATATCCAGAAAATCCAGATATTTCAATTCGACATAAATTAGACGGTACATTCTCTCATAATAAAGTTGAATTGGTACACCATACTAAGAGTTTTTATGGAGTAACTATCTATCCTAATAATGATAAAAGTGATACAATCATATTACCAAGGATTAATATTTATGAATGGATTCCTTCTGTTCCTGATACAGTTAAGTCTGATCAATATTTGGCAGAGATTGGTCTGATTAACCAAGAATGGAATAGACAACAAGTGAAACTTAGGGGAACACAGTTTGAAGTAAAGGGTAAAAACCAAGAAAAGAAAGTATTGGTACGTGTTGATTTTGCTCGTAATTGTTTGAATGCTTATTTGTGGGAAATTATTGGTTATGCTTTGAATGAAGAGGGAAAAGAAGCTCCTGTATACCATGGTTGGTTCAACTTCCCAAGTGATTTATATACTAAACTTTATTTTGAGCGAAATAATATGAAATTTGAGGATTTACAAGATTATCTAGTCACATGGAAAGATCCTGAGAGTAAGCCAATTCAAACCTCATTATTACGTAATGTGGTTGAAGAAGAAGAAATAAGCTTTTCTGTTATTAATCATGAATTGTATCCATTGGTTGGTGAACGAAAGAAGAAGAACAGAAATGTTATTTATCCAAAAAATGCGACAAGAATTAGAGATTTTTTAACTGATTCCACTCAATTCGCTACATTTTCACCTCCAGGGTATTATACCACTGATGAACCGAGAAAAACGGAATTGGGAAGACTATTAGAAATTGAAAAAATAGTAGAGAGAGAGGTGAAAAGCACTTATGGAACTTCTGGACAAGAGTTGAAAGAGTTTGAGATTTTTTATTCTGATAGAGAAGGTTTGAGAAAAACTCGTCTAGTAATTGGAGGTTTGAATATGAAGAAGATCCCACAGCTTAGTGTAGAAAATGCACACAAAGGATTCCAAATGCCTATGGGTATTGCCAATCATTCATTTTATGAAACATTTGAAGAAATGAATGGAAATCCCTCTAAAGAAAATCCTTACTATGCTTTTTTATTAGATGAAAAAGGGAATTGGTTAGATAGTCATAAAATTGGGATTGATGGCCCTCTTTTTCACTTTGATGAAGAAGGTAGTTTACATTTGTGGCTTTTATCTTTTGAAAGACATGCGTTTGTTGGTCATTATCTAATCGAAACAAAACCTTAGATGAAGAAGATAATCATTGTATTTATCATATTACTTGGTACATTGACAGCTTGTGACCCCTTCAATACTCAGTTTGATGAAGTAACTAAAGTGAAGTATTATAATTCTGTTGTTCAAACAGAAACAACAGTTAAGGATACTTTGAGTATTGCTACATGGAATATAAAGTTCGGAGGAGCAAGACTTAATTTCTTTTTTGATTGTTTAGGAGATCGTTCGGTAATGACCAAAGAAGAGGTGGAGAGGAATCTTGATAAAATTACTGAAAAAATTAATCAAGTAAATCCAGATGTTTTACTACTTCAGGAAGTTGATGTTCTATCCAAGCGTTCACAATATTTTGACATGATGGAATATTTACTCAATAGAACAAACCTAAATTATGGAGTATATACTTCTCAGTGGAAGGCTGATTATATTCCATCTAGTGGAATTGGTAAAATGAACTCAGGAAATGCGATATTATCTAAATACCCTCTTTCTAGTGCAGAAAGAATTGCTTTGCCTTTGATTGAAGAACAAAGTGAATTTACACAGTATTTCTATCTGAAGAGAAATATTTTGAAGGTGAAAACTCTGGTAGGAGAGAAAGAATTATATCTACTCAATACACATCTAACAGCTTATGGTGGTTCTAATATTAAAGAGGAACAATTGTCTGTCTTGTCTTCTGTATTGGATGAATTGAAAGGCAAATATGTGGTATTTGGTGGAGATTTGAATACACTTCCGCCACATACATACCTCAAAAAAGATTTTGCAGATAATGTTTGCCCAGTTACAGAAACAGATGATAATAATTATGAAGGAGAGGAAGAGTTTTTGAGTCTTTTTTATGATAATTATCAAGCGGCTGTTCCTTTGGAGAATTATAAGGCTAGGAATGAATTATACTTTACACATAGCATTGATCAGAACGTTTTTTGGAACCGAAAGCTTGATTATTTATTTACAAATCAAACCTTCATAAAGGGAACAGATATTACACACCAAAATATTTCACAAGGAGGAACAGAAACAATGTCTTTGTCAGACCATACCATGATTTCTGTAGAATTTGAATTTTAGGATTATGAGAAAACTTGTTCTTTTTTGTTGTATTTGTAGTCTTGCATTTAGTGTATCTGCTCAGGTAAGAATAAAATCCTTTGGAATTGTAGATCCTATGAGGATTAGTATTAATGAAAAGAATGAACTGAGTACTCATCCAGTTTTATTTTTGATAATGCCTCATGCCTCATGGAATCATAAATGGTGGGAAGATGATCAATTTAGAGTTCGCTCTATTCATGGATTTAGGATTCCTAGTTTGTTATTGAGAAGTATTGCTAGAGAAGGAGCATTTGGAATATTACCCAAAGAATCCATGATTCCTTTCATTTTTACAACAAAGCACCAAATACAAGGTGAAATGTATGGGGATAAGTTTCTCTTTAAACTGCGAATGGGAGCAGAGTTTGGTTTGAATGGTAACACAGAGAATCTAACAACAATTGATTATCCACTATTATTTCCTCGTTCTCATACTTTTACTAATTCGTTTTTGTGGGAAAATAACTTTATTTTTTCATTAGAGTTTTATGGAAAAAGTACTGATGGATGTACTGGATTATCTACTTGTAGATTTTTGTTTTTAGATGCAAAAATAAACCACTTTATATTACCAACAGCAGAAGACAATTATTTTGCACTAGAAACTTCATTAGCTTTGCGTTATGAACGCTTTACCAAAGGTTATAAACTGGGTGTCAAATACAGTTCTGGTAGTTTTCCTTTTGGAAATATGGATGGAGTTTTTCCATTCCTCGATGTTGTTTTTAAAATACGATAATTATGAAAAAGGTCTTGTTTTACTTCTTTCTTCCCTTTTTATACATAGTTTCCAAATTGCCATTGATTATACTTTATGGCTTTTCTGGTTTTTTATATGTTTTGATTTATAGTTTGTTAGGCTATCGAAAGAAGGTAGTACTTAATAATCTTCAAAATGCTTTTCCGACATTATCAGAAGAAGAACATACCAAAATTGCCAAAGCTTATTATCGTTATTTGTGTGATTTGTTAATTGAGGTGTGGAAAGGAGCAACCATGACTCAAAAAGACTTTGAAAAAAGGTGTACTGTAGAACGAGAGATTGTAGACAAATTACATAGCGAGGGCAAAAGTGCTATTTTTATTATGGGGCATTATGGTAATTGGGAGTGGGCTGCACCTGTTTGTACAATTCGAACAAATTATCCACTAGATATTATTTACAAACCTATGTCTAATGAAAGTTTTGAAAAACTATTTCAAAGGATTAGGAGTAAATTTGGCAATGAAGTAACTCCTATGGATCAGATTTTGAGAAAAATGATCAAAAATAGAGATAAGCATAGAGCTTATGCATTTGTTGCAGATCAAACTCCTTCTCCCAAAAAAGCTCATTGGATGAGTTTTTTACATCAAGATACAGCTGTTTTTACAGGAGTGGAAAAGATTGCTCAAAAGCTTAATCTTCCTGTGGTTTATATTTCCATTCAAAGACCAAAAAGAGGTTACTATCATATTGTGCCAGAGCTTTTGTTTGAAAATCCAAAAGAAACAAAGGAAGGTGAGATTATGGAAGTTTTTATGAAACGATTAGAGAAGGACATTACTCAAAACCCACAATATTGGTTGTGGTCTCACAAAAGATGGAAACATAAACGAATATAGTTCAACCATTGAAGGTTTTATTTGTTTAATTTTTTTAGGAATAAGGCAACCCTTTCAAGAATGATTATCTACTCCTATTGGAAATAGGAATAAAACATTATAAAATAGTGTTTTTCTAATTTGTTTTTGTGTTGTTTAATTTCTCATCTTAACTAAAATTAAAATTTTCATCATGAAGAATTTTTCTTTTTTCTTGTTGCTTAGCTTATCACTAAGTGTATTTGCAGATTTTCATATTCGCTACAATCAAGCAGGATATCATTTGCAGCAAACCAAAGAAATTGTGGTTTTATCAGATGAAAATATGCAGGGAAAGAATTGGACAGTGACCAAAGATGATACTACTATTCTATCAGGGCAATTGAGTCAAAGTATTGTTGGAAAAGGAGATTATGTTCCCACTGATTTTAGTTATATCATTGATCTTTCCAGTATTGATACAGAAGGAAATTACACTTTTTTATTAGAAAGTAAGAAAGTTACAATCAAGGTAGCTGATTATGCTTATCGTAGCTTTATTTTTGATTTATTATACTCTTTTCGCATAAGAAGAAGTGGTTCTGCTGGAGCTGTAGAGCATAAGATCTCTCATTTGGGAGATAGTTCTTGTACTATTTATGAGAGAGTTGGAACAGATAATACAGATTGGACACTGAATAATGATTTAGGTACAGTAAATATGCAAGGTGGTTGGTATGATGCAGGAGATTATATCAAGTTTACTCTTACAACAGCTTACTCTGCTTACTTTATGTTAAAATCTTATGAGACTGACCCTGAATTGTTCAATACACGTTATTGGTCTACAAGTGAATATTCTGACATTTTGGATGAAGCAAAACACGGTTTAGATTATTTAATGAAAACCTACCCAAATGAAAATACTTTCATTATTCAAGTTGGTGGTTACCAAGATCATATTGTAGGGTATAGACTACCAGAAAATGATGGATTGGATGGGTATCGAGAAGCCTATCATAGTTTTTCAAAAACGCAAATGGGATATACTGCTGCTGCTCTAGCTCTAGGAGCAAACATGTTCAAAGATAAAAATAGTGAACTTTCTGAGCAGTATAAGAATCAGGCAATTGCAATCTTTGCAAAGGCAGAAAGTGTAGGAATTGATTATGCTTATTGGCAAGGAAATGATACTACGGCTTCTATTCCTAGGGATGATAATGGAAATCCAATTTATCCTCTTCCTGCTCCAAATGTAGAAGGGACAGGTAGTGAATTGTATTATGCAGATAAAACTTCTGCTGACAATATGGGACTTGCTGCAATGGAATTATATCGTTTGACAAATGATGATGTATATTTAACAAAGGCAATTAGTTATGCTAATACAGCTGGGGGAGCTTATTGGAAATCTTGGGCAGGAGTGAATATGAATTTAAATGCTGGATTATATAATGATAACACAGCTTCTGCAAATACTTTAGGGTATGAACTTGATTACTTTATAGGTTTGGCTAATAAGAATGAAAACTTGTGGAAATTGCCTCATACAACAACATGGGGAACGCTAAACTCTTATATGGGAGTAGCAAATTCTATGGCAGAGTATAAACAGAAATCAGGAAATGATAAATATGATGTGATTTTTGTGAATGTGATGGATTATGTATTAGGGAAAAATAACTGGGGAATTAGCTTTTTAGCTACAGAAGATCTTTCTTATACTGCCTCTAGTAGTTATGCAGCCATCTATAAAGTAAATGGTAACTTTCCAAGAGGAGAGATGAGTTCTGGTCCTACAACTCTTGAAACAATGGCTGAGCAAGGGTTTACAGGAGAAAAATCGCCTGAAACTCCTTTCAATACACCACAAACAACATTCTTCAATGATGAAGATAATTATGTGACTATGGAAAGTACAATTACAGGACAAGCTGATGCTTTGTATTTATTTACATTAGCTACCAATACTCTTTCTACAACTCCTTTGGTAACTAATTCAATAACTGATAGCATTACTTCACAAATTCAGTTGTATCCTAATCCTACAACTGGTAATACTACCTTGCAATTGAATGCTTCTGAATTATCTACAGTTTTTATTATTGATGCCTTGGGAAAGGAAATATTATCATTTGATAATCAAAAAAGTCAAATTGTTTTACCTACCAATGAATTAGAGGATGGAGTTTACTTTGTTCAAGTAGTCACAGGCGGTTTGCAAAAAACATTAAAATTTGTTAAAAAATAATAACCTCTCATATAACACATAATAACACTTTATTGAAATGTCACCTCTATTTGGGGGTGACTTTTTGTTGTTATGTAATAAATCATTGAATTATTAAAAAAAGTATTTGTTGGGTATAATTATATGGTAACCTTGAAAATACAATTTTATGTTTGTTAAATTAATACTTGTAATTGAATAACTTTCAATATAGCTTCACGTAAATTTTTAATAAAAAAAACCGATGAAAAAACGACTATTACTACTATTACTATCATCTCTTTTTGGGGTGCAATCACTTTCTGCCCAAGAAGTAGAAGCTGTTGATCCATTATTAGATGATGATGAATTATTTGAGATGTCTTTGGAAGAGTTGATGAACTTACCTGTTGTCTCTGTCTCTAAGAAAGAAGAACGCTTTCAGGATGTAGCAGCTTCTTTGTATATCCTAACAGCAGCGGATTTAGAGCGTTCTAATGCTACAACACTACATGAAGCTTTAATGTTAGTTCCAGGTTATTGGGGAGTGCAAACAGAATACAATAACCCTGTAAATAACATGAGGTTTTCTCCTGCAGAAAATGGAAATATTGGTTCTGTATTGTACTTACTTGATGGTACACCACTACAAGATTTAATGAATTCAACTTTTAGACAAATCAACTTTGATATTCCTATTGAAGACATTGATCGTATTGAAGTCATTAGAGGTTCAGGCGGTACTATTTATGGAGCAAATTCAGCAACTGGAGTAGTAAACATTTTCACAAAAGACCCGGAAAAATACAATAATAAGATATCTACTAGGGTAGAAGTAGCAAGTCCTAATTATGTAAATGCATCAATTACTGGAGGTAAGAAATTAGGAGAAAAATTAAGTATTGGTTTTAGTGCCAAATACAGATTATTTAGTGGATATACCGATTCTCATATTAGTGAAGATTCTATCACTGTTTTAGATACTAAAAGTGAAACAAACGAAAATGTAACAATTCGTAACCGATTCACAGAGAATTTCCAAGAAAATCAAAGCATTACAGCTGGTTTAAAGTTAGACTATCAATTAGCTGAAAAGTCGAAGCTTTCTTCAAGGGTTCATTATAATTTAATTCAGAGAAATAGTTATACAAATGCTTTTGACAAAGAAAGTGCAGATTTATTAAATGGAACATTCTATAAAGAAGACGAAATCTTCTATAATGAAATAAATGGTAGAAGATTAACAGCGAACTTAAGATTTGATCAAGATTTTTCTGAAAATCATAGTCTTTTTGCTCGTGTTTCTACAAATGCTGAACATGACTTTTTAAATACAACAGGTGGTTATGAAGTAGAAAATAATATTATTGACTTTGAAGTACAGGATAATATCACACTTTTTGAAAAAAACCAATTGAGTGCTGGAGTAAATTATCGTTTGGTAAATTTTGATGTGAAAAATCAAAATAATCCTGGTGCTAACCAATACATTAATCCACAATCTCAAGAATCAATTCTGGGATTCTTTTTACAGAATAAATTATCATTGTTAAATGAGTCTTTACACCTTACATTAGGTGCTAAGGCAGAAAATTATTCATTGATTAACGATAAGTTTTATGTTTCGCCAAACATCAAAGTATCATACAGCCCTATTGAACAATTAACTTTCTGGGGAGGGTACACAATCTCTTATACAACTCCAGGATTCAACTTGACAAATATTGATTTCTTATTGTTTGAAAGACCATCTGAAGAGTTGATGCAAGAAACTGCTCAAGGAGCTGTATTTGCACAAGCATATGCAGATGCTTTTGAAGCAACAGGAGATGAAGCTACAGCTACTAGTATTGCACAAGGGTATGTTGCTTCTGAAGAAGGGCAATATGTTCAAGATTCTATTTTCAATTTAATTAATGGAGGAGTACCAAATAATATTGGTGTTCACAACTCTGAAAATACAGAACCTACAAGGTTCTCAACATTTGAATTTGGAATGAGAGCAAATATCAAGAAAAAATACAGCTTTGAAAGTAATTGGTATTTTACTCAAGTTTCTGATGCTTTAACTGCATCTTTTAATCCTATTAATTTTGATGAAGCATCTAAAACAAGACCAGGTACAACAGCGAATTATTATTTGTATGGAAACTATATTCAAGGATCAATTTTTGGTACTGAAACAATGATTCGTGGAGAAATTACAAAGGGATTACGAGCAGAAATAGCATATACTTTAGTATCTTCTAAATTGGAGGTTCAAGAAAACCCAGATTTCAAAATTGTAACTTCTGAAGATCAGGATGCTACAGGAGAGAAGGCAACAGTTAATACAATTGATCAAACACCAGAAACTCCTTTTGTTCCTGAAAACATAATTAGAGCTAAGATTTACCTTGATTTACCTAAAGGATTCTCTGTGAATACAAGTTACTTATATGCTAGCACATATTATAGAAAAGGAAGCTATGAGTATGAAAAACAACGTTATACAAATATCTTAGGTCCTGATATTAACGCAAGTGGATCAAGTATTGGAAATATTAGCGATCGACATATTTTGAATGTTAAAATTTCAAAATCATTTTTGGATAAGACACTTACAGTTTATGCATTTGGAAATGATCTTTTGAACTCTGGTACATGGGAGCAAGCAGAAGAATTGGAAGCTCAAACAACTGTGAGAACAACAAGAATGATAGGACTTGGAGCAACTTACAAGTTCTAACATTTGATATAATATTACTTATAGATAATATAAAAAATCCCTACTTGAGAGACTCAAGTAGGGATTTTTTTGTGAAGTGATTTAAAAATCATCTGTTATTTTACAATAGTTTTTCTGATACCAATCAATTTTCCATTTTTATTAAAGATACTTAAAAGATATAGCCCTTTTTCATTGAAACCACTTATATCAATAGAATGATTCTGTGTAGAAATCGCTTCTTCTAATATCAAACTACCAACTATATTTCTTAATTCTATCTTGTATGTATTTAATGAAGATGCATCACTTATCGAAATATTCAAATCATTAACTGTTGGATTGGGGTATGTTTCAATTTTACTATTTATATCAACCTTGTAAATACTATTTGTTGTTTCGCTTTCAATTTCGATAATACTCCCAAATTCTTTCCAGCCTTCAGCATTTTCATAACGTTCTTTACTTCCTTGTGAAACATACAATATAGCTTGAGATACTTCTGAGCCAAAAGCTCCAAGCCTTACAAATATAGGGTTGTTGTTTTCTGTTGTGACAGACTCTATTTTATTCTCAAAAAAAGCAGATTCTCTTATTATTTTTACACTAGAAGGTATTTTTATGTTTTTTAATTCATTCTCAGAAAAAGCATGTTCTCCAATAATTTCTACCTTGTTAGGAATCACGATATCAGTCAATTGATTGAATGAAAAAACATATCGCTCAATAATTGTTATACCAACAGGAATTTCTACTTTCGTGAGTTGGTTTTTAGAAAAGGCATACTCTCCAATAGTTGTTACACTATCAGAGATAATGATATTACTTAGTTTATTTGATTCAAAAGCACTTAACTTGATACTTCTAACATTGTTGGGAATGACTAAATTGGTCAATTGGTTTTCGTAAAAAGCATACTCATCAATACTAATCACACTATTAGGAATCACTACCCCTGTTAGTTGATTACCAGCAAAGGCATCTTGTCCAATGTTAGTAACTGTATAATTATTACCCTCAATCATCACTGTGGAATCAATAGAGATATTTCCTTTTGCATTTGGACTATTTGTTACTTTTGCTTCTAATTTTTCAAGAGAAGTGATTTCATATGTAACATTGTTAATGGTTATTGATTGTGAATAAACTATTATCGTTGCTAAGAAAAATAATTGAATAGATAGTAGTAGTTTGTTCATACTATTTGGTGTTTTATGAAAGCATAACTACTTTTTTTATTAAAAGTTATAAAAAAATCCCACTAGAAATTATTCAAGTGGGATAAAGAGTGTTTTTTGAGTTTTTAAGATGGTTTTATCACATTATCTATTGGTTATATTTCCAAATTCCTCCCAAACATTAGTATTCTCATAAATTTCTTTACTTCCTTTTGGAACATGTAATGTCATTTTAGATAAATTGTTATCAAAAGGATTGACTGCCAAAACAATGGAAGTACTACTCTTTAAAATAACATTATTTAATTGATTATTGTAAAAGGCACGATCTCCAATATTTGTTACATAACTAGGAATAGTTATGCTTGTCAAGTTATTATCAAAAAAAGCAAACTCTCCAATACTAACTACATTATTAGGAATAGTTATATTTGTTAGTCTATTATAAGAAAAAGCATCATTACCAATCCTTGTTACATTATTGGGGATAGTTATGTTTGTTAGCTTATTGTTGGAAAATGCTTCATTTCCAATTATCGTTATACTATTGGAAATGATTACATTTTTTAGTTTATTTCCAGCAAAAGCTTCATTTCCAATAGTTGTTATACTGTTAGGGATAACTACACTTGTTAACTCATTATAGCTAAGAGCATTCTCTTCAATAGTTGTTACACTATATTGTTTGTTGTTAATATTTACGGTTGAAAGGATTATAATATCTCCTTTTACGCCATAACTGTGTGTCACTTTTGCTTCTAATTTTTCAGAAGAATTAACTTCATAAGTTATATTATCAATTGTTATTGATTGGGAATTAATAAAAGTATTATTTATGTGAATTAAGGGTTGGAATTAGCTAAAAAAAGAAGCTAAAAAATGATTATCTTAAATAATGCAACTTAAATTAAGATTGATCCATTTGTATAGCTTCTTAGAGGATTGCTATAATAGAG
>JAAEPT010000051.1 GCA_024232295.1 Cytophagales bacterium | reverse complement strand
TCAAACTTGATTATACCATTTATGCGAATCCTGCTTTGATTGCGTTCAACAATCTAAATTCTATTTGTAGTTATACATCTGATACATTAGCTGTTGTACGCACAAATACCAAATCTACTTTCGATTGGTATATTAATGACATCAAAACACATACAGATAAAGATTCAATTACCTACTTATTTGCTGATACTGCTGTAACATTCAAAGTAATTGAAACAAATGAATTTGGATGTACTACTGATAATGCGAAGAAAGTAACAATCAAAGGACAACCTGGTAGCTTTACTGCCAAAGCTGTTGATCCTTTATTATGTTCTGCTGATTCTGCTTTATTTGTCATTGATCCAATTTCTCCAACTTCTACTTATTCGTGGACATTTGGTGGTAATGTAACTGGTGTTACTAATTACACTCCAGCTGGCGATTCGGTATATATCAAGTTCAAAACAACTTCAGACAATGATACTGACAATGGCTTTGTAACTGTTTTACAAACTGATACTGCTAGTGGATGTACCACTTTAGATGGAGAGGCTGAAAAGTTCAACTTTACAATTACTACTACTCCATTGACAGTGGATTCAATTAGTTTTGATGGCAATTTCTTGTGTGATACTGAAGGTGACATTTTTACGGCTTATGGTGGTAAACCTCAGTATGATTTCTTATGGAGTACTGACTTCACAACTATTACTGAATTAATAAATGCTGCGGATAAAGGAAACACTGTAAATGCTAAGTTTACGCTAACTGATTCCACTCAAAATTCAGAGAGTAATATTAAAGTAGCTCAAAACAATGGTGGATGTATTGGTGATTCTGTCAAACTTGATTATACCATTTATGCGAATCCTGCTTTGATTGCGTTCAACAATCTAAATTCTATTTGTAGTTATACTTCTGATACCTTGGCTGTTGTACGCACGAATACCAAATCTACTTTTGATTGGTATATTAATGATATCAAAACACATACAGATAAAGATTCAATTACCTACTTATTTGCTGATACCACTGTAACATTCAAAGTAATTGAAACAAATGAATTTGGATGTACTACTGATAATGCTAAAAAAGTCACAGTCAAAGGACGACCTGATAGTTTTGATGCCAAAGCTGTTGATCCTTTATTATGTTCTGCTGATTCTGCTTTATTTGTTATTGATCCAATTTCTCCAAATTCTACTTATTCGTGGACGTTTGGTGGTAATGTGACTGGTGTTACTAATTACACTACAGCTGGAGATTCGGTATATATCAAGTTCAAAACAACTTCCGACAATGATACTGACAATGGCTTTGTAACTGTTTCTCAAACTGATTTAACAACTGGATGTACAACACTACCTGATTCTGTTAAAACATTTGACTTTACAATTACTACTACTCCATTGACAGTGGATTCAATTAATTTTGCTGGCAATTTCTTATGTGACACTGAGGGTGATATTTTTACGGCTTATGGTGGTAAACCTCAGTATGATTTCTTGTGGAGTACTGACTCTACAACTATTACTACTTTAGTGAATGCTGCGGATAAAGGAAACACTGTAAATGCTAAGTTTACGCTAACTGATTCCACTCAAAATTCAGAGAGTAATATTAAAGTAGCTCAAAATAATGGTGGATGTATTGGTGATTCTGTCAAACTTGATTATACTATTTATGCGAATCCTGCTCTAGCTAAATTTAGTGATGATGGAGAGGTTTGTGCATTCACAAAAGATACTATGTCTGTCATTGTAACAAATCCAAAATCCACTTTTAGTTGGTTCTTAAATAATGTTAATGTATCAAATGACACGACATTCACTTATGACTTTAAAAATGATTCTCTTACTTTCAAAGTAATTGAAACAAATGAATTTGGGTGTACTACTCAACAAGATAGAACAATTAAAGTAAAATCTCAGCCTAATAACTTCTCTGTTGTTGCTGGAAATCCTTTATTATGTTCTGCTGATTCAGCTCTATTTGTTATTAATCCTATTAACAGTAATGCAACTTACACTTGGAGTTTTGGTGGTAATGTAACCAGTATTAATGAATATACTGCTTCTGCTGACTCTGTATATGTGAAATTCAACTCATCTACAAATGATACTGAAAACGGATCTTTAACGGTATTACAAACTGATTTAACAACTGGATGTACTACTCTAGCTGATTCTGCTGAAACGCTTGATTTCACTATTACAACTACTCCAGATATTTTAGACTCTATTACATTTGCTGGTAGTAAATATATTTGTGATGGAAGTACAATTGAATTTACAGCACATGGTGGTAAATCTCAATATGATTATTTGTGGGGTACTGACTTCTTAGCAACTACTACTTTATTAGATGCTGATAACAAGGCGAATATTGTAAATGCTAGCTTTAACTTAAATAATACATTAGATACACTTACCAATATGAAAGTTGCTCAAAATAATGGTGGATGTATTGGTGATAGTTTAAAAGTTGATTTCATTATTAACCGTAAACCAAAAAATGCTGATATTGAAGGATCTGAGGATGTGTGTATTCAAACAAGCTCTTTTGTAAAAATTAAAAAATCTGAACCGGAAAATACGTTAGAATGGAAATTGAACGGATTTACAATAACTGGATTTACAGGTGATAGCTTATCATTATTCTTTACTAGTGAGCCAAGAATTGAAATTCTTGAAACTAATGAATTTGGTTGTACAAAAATACATGTTAGACAATTCCATTTATTAGAACAACCTGATGGATTTGATATTATCGGTAGTAAATCACTGCTTTGTTCTTCTGATACAGCAGTAATGTACCAAATTGATCCAAAAGATGTTGACTCATCTTCTACATATACATGGGATGCTTCTAAAAGTAATGTAATTAATACCTTAACAACAGATGGTAATAACGCAGATTCTGTATTTGTTACTTTCAATGATCCTATTGTTCGTTTTGCTGAAGCTAAATTAGTTGTTTCTGAAACGAATAAATATGGATGTACTACTATATCTGATAGTGTAGCTGTCAAGATTGACACAGTATTCCAAACTCCTAAAAAGATTTCAGGTATTACACCTCCAGATATTTTATGTGACACTCAAGGTGGAGAGTTCTATGCAAAAGACGGAAATTCTTCCTATGAATTCATTTGGAGTACTAAAACAGAAACAACAACTACCATTACAAATAAAGATGAAAAAGTTAATCCTGCTAAAGTTCAGTTTAATCTAAATAACACAACTGATACATTAGCAAACATATTTGTATATCAAAATAACAATGGATGTATTGGTGACCTTGATTCTTTAGAATTCTTCATCCATACAAATCCAAAAGATGCTATGATTACTGGTGTTGATAGTGTTTGTAGTTTCACAAAAAACCAATTGATTGCTGTGAAACCTCATGAAAAAACAGTGTTTGACTGGACTACTAATGGTTTTGAAGAAAAAGGAAAAGATACAATCTCCTATCAGTTTGCTGATACAGCTGTAACTTTCACGATTACACAAACTAACCAAT
>JAAEPT010000050.1 GCA_024232295.1 Cytophagales bacterium | reverse complement strand
TCCATTGAGTCATAACTTAGTCCTGAACGTGTTGAATATTTACAAGTAGCAAACTCATTTGTGGTTGCTCTGAGTAAATGACGATTGGTTCCTGATTCTTGTTCGGATTCATCTGTTATTTTTGTAACAATTGGTGCTGTATTATCATTTGTCTTTGGAGTTGATCCGTTAACTGTATTTATTTTAAAACCAAGCATTACTGGAGTATGTCCATATCTATTTGCTTCATTTGCATCTGAGAGATTGAGGTATAATATTTCATCAACTGGGTCATATGCTCAACCGTTTATCAATTCTTTTTGTCTTCCATCTACACTCATTGCAAATGGTGTTGGGAATACTCCATATTCATATGGTTTCACTTCATATGGAAGCTTTGTTCATGCCTTTACTTCTAGTAAATCATTTACATCCCATAACCAATAATAATTATCTCTATCTAGTGGATCATACCCACATGGTCATCCACAACGATACCCATCTATTTGAGTTGCCTTATATCCTCATCATGATCTATGCATTCATGAGTTCCCTATGGTTACATACGTTCTTGTTCATGGGACTATAAATCCATATTCTGCATTTGAATCTTCGGTCCATAAATCATTTGTTCCTAAGGTGTTATATTGTTGCCAATGTCATGGTACATATCATGGTGCATATGGTGCCCATCATGATGGCTCTTGTGATAATATATGATGTAAATCAAAATCTAATAATCCTTCTGTTTCTATTGTACTTCATACATCTCATGCAAGTGCTTCATCTGAATTAAATATAAATGCACTCGGTCACATACTTGCTCTTGAACTAATTGGTATTGAACTTGATGATCATCATACATAATCTCAACCTAATAAATCTTTCCATTCTGTTGGAATTTCTGATATCCATGAAACCAAATGGGCTCTTCATTCAAATCAAAACATTCCACTCATTGTCGTTCATAATAAATCTGTTGGATTGTTTATTATACTTGATGTCAACACATTATCTGCTGATGCGTTATAAAACATATATGTATGAACTAACAATTTTCCTTTTATATAACCCAACGCTCATACTCTATCATGTGTTTCTGGATTTGGACTCAACCTTTGTAAAAAGTGTTGGAAGTCTTGTACCTGTGTGGCAACTGGTAACGATTGAATGTCACTACTCGTACTCAAAGTTGATGGTACATTAAACTGACCAATTCAACCATGAACATTATGACTTGAGATATACATTGTTTCTGTATCCGTGTCCAGTGTAAATTTTCAGGTTGCATACCCTAACCCTGTTACTCAGGTTGTTATATTTGGAAATTTAAACGCTCATACATACTCAAAATCTGATTTTGTAACTAATGGATGTGTTGTTGGATCAATAATTGTTCCTGTTCAAGTATCTGGTTCTTCTGTTGTACCTGTTCCTGTGTCTGGTTCAGGTTCTACTACTGGAGTCCCCTCTACTGAAAATGATATTTCTGTATCATTCACTGTCGTATTTCCAAATTTATCTCTACATTTTACATAGTGAGTATAACTTCCTCCATCAACTAAACCATTTATTATTTCATCATGACTAATCGTTCATGTAAATTGAAATGTTCACTCCATTGCTTCATAACTCTGTCATGATCTTGTAGAATATTTACATGTTGCTACTTCATCTGTAGAAACTCTTAGTAAATGACGATAGGTTCATGATTCTTGTTCTGATTCATCTGTCATAATTGTTACTACTGGTGCAGTTCCATCATTTGCTCATAAATCTGTTTTTAGTGTATTAATCTTGTATGCTAAGATTAATGGAATACTTGTATATTGTCTTGCATAATATGCATTATGGAAATTTAAATATAATATTTCTGTTGTTTCATCATAAAATCATCCTTTTACTACATTTTTTCTTGATCATGATGGAGTAAATGAATATGGAGTATCAAAATAACCGTATTCGTATGGTCTCACTTCATGTGATTCTACTATGCCATCTTTTACATCTAATAAATCATTTACATCCCACAACCAATAATAAGTATATTCATCTAAATGATCTTTTGGACATGAACCTCCACAAAGTCTCCCATTTGTTTGAGTAATTTTATATCATCCTGTATCCATTTGTAACCCTTCTCTTCAAATAGTTATATAGGTTCTTGTTCATGGGAGTATAAAACCGTATTCAGCACTTGCCATAACTGTCCATAAATCGTTGGTTCTACTTGCATTATTCATATCCCACTCTGGAGTATCTGATAACTCACTATATAATGGGAAATCTAATAATTTTTCTGTTGAGATAATAGAACCTGTTACTGTTTCATTTAACAAATCATCTGCGTAAAAAGAATAGGCACTTGGACCAATACTTGATCTCCCATGAATTGGCATACCACTTGATGCTCATGAAATATAATCTCCCCCTAAGAGTGTTTGCCATTCTGTAGGTATCTTTGATACCCAATGCACTAAATGTGCTCATCATTGAAGACCAAAAAGACCTTTCACAGTAGTATTTATTAAATCAAATGGATTCTCTAATATTGATGTCGTCATTTGTTCATTTGCATCTGCATCATAATAGACATACGAATGGATCATTAATTTGTCTTTTATATATGCCATTCATCATACTTCCGTATGTTCACTTGACAAATCTGTTTTTGATAAAAATTCTCCAAAATTTTGAAGTTGTGTTGCTTTATTTAATTGTTTTAGATCTTTATCAAATTTTAATTCTGGTATTGAAAATTGACTTATAGCTCTTTCTCTACTTGCTATATACAGTGTTTGATCTTCTGTATTAATAGTAAATTTTCATGGTCCAAATGTAAGGTCATATTCCCCATCTGTAGCTGGTATCAAAAATCATCCTACATATTCAAAATCTGATTTTGTTACCAATGGCTGTGTTGTTGGGTCAATTGTTATTCAGGTATTTGTGTCTGTCCCTGTTCATGAAAGTAATGGATAAATTTTAGCTCATAAGATTCTTGGATAGTGAGCCGTAACATTTTGAGAACAATCTGCAATTGAATTATCACAATAACTCACATCATGATAATCAGCTATAGCTAAAAGATTATGTGTTCCTGTTCCATATTCGTAATTTTCTAAAATTACTTGGTTACGACCAATAAAGTTATCATTATATGCATTATTTCTTCATACTTGTCTAATATTGATATCACTCAAAACTGGAAATGGAGCAGAATCACAAAATTCAATATTTTTTATATTTGCACTTTTTGATGCAAGTTGTGCTCATCCAAGGACACTCCATAATATATGATTATTAATCCCTTGTGTTGCACATATTTTTGAGTCTCGTATCGCTGGTTGAAGGTTAGGAATAATTTCTAATTGATCTCATGTATGTTTTCAGACAAATGATGGCATACTGATTCATCTAAATGTCCCAAATATATCTGAATTGCTCACAATCAATGATTGTGTTTGATAGTCATCAAATCAAATTGCCGTATTCTGTGGTTTTGGTAAATGTCATTGCATCACATGTTCTGCTCTTACTGTCATATTATTAATATGAGTATGAGAAGAAGGGTATCAAAAAATTCACAATTTAAAAAAGTTCCAAACCTTAAATCATTCTATCAAATTTCAACATGATGGATGATTATAGTTTGTCGGACAAAAATGCCAATATGTTATACCACTATCTACACTATATGCTTCATTATCTTTAAAATTTTTTATACCTATTTCATATCAGACTTCGGTAGTAAAACTTCCTTCATGTGGAGATAGTCATTGAGTTGTTGGTATGTTTAATGAACTATTTCAAATATTATCAAATTTAAATGCGTATACATTTCCTAATCTAGGTAAATATGCATCAGCTACAACATTTTCTTCAATAGTATTTCCACCTCATCAATTAAACCAAAATGCTGATCATGACCTTCATAATTTTGTTTTATCATTGAAAAAAGCTTCATTATCTGTATATGCAGTAGGGTCATTTAAATCCTCTGTACGATCTCAGTTCCCTCAAATCATTTTTAAAACAAAATTTCTTCGGAACATATTTCCTGTTTCTGTCCCATCTTCTGTAACAATAGCTGCTCACGAAGCTTTATATACTACATTATTTTCAAGTAACCCAAAATGTGAAGCATGTACTACAAGTCACCACTTTTTATCTAAATCATCATTCTCTTCTCAAAAATCTACCACATTTCATTTCAGTGTAAATTGATATCAATTAGATTGTGGAGTTTCTGGTCCTGTTAAATGATGCATATGCACAGGGTATCTTGCTTTGATATTTTGAAATGACCCAACATAATCAATATTCGTTCTCCCCATATGTTCAAAGGATGCATATCTGATATCTATATCACTTCTATCATGAAAAAATGAATGTCATCTAATCCCTAATGGATTTTCAGAATGAATGATAACATTTCTTGTTTTGTTAATAAGATGTGGATAAAACATCACTGATCAATCTAAATTTTTTGCTCCTGGATGATTATACAGCACAGCATGATCTAAAGTAACATTTAATCCATCTGGTGTAATAGCAGAAATAATAAATTCTTCCGTTTCACTAGACATTAAAGAACATCCATCTGATAAACATACTCTCGTATGTGGAAGGATAATCCTATCCCCAACTTTCCAGTTTTCTGCGTGTGCTGAAGATTCGAGTTGAATCTGTTCATCTCACATGAGTGGTTCTGCTGACGTTCTGATAAATGCCTCTGTTTTTGCAGATCCATGAATCGTTATCTTCCCATTTTGAGACATGAATGTTCTCAGGTGTTGTTTAACATCATTATCTGCAAATGGTAAATCTCTGATCACCACTTCTGCAGTAACAGTATCTGAGATCGGTTCTGATTCTGTTCAGATTTGGATATATCATCCTTCAACTGCCATAAGATCTCATGTGAACAGTTTTGTATTTTCGTTCGCATTAAAATAAAGTTCTCCTGTTGGGTGAACCACGACGTGACGAGCTACTGGTGTGGTATCATTGATTTGAACTTTCCCATCGATGATGACTGCTGTTTCCAGTCATGGTAACATTCCATGGGTCCACGTACTTGTATTTTCCCAGGCACATGGCATATGGGTAGTTTTACATGCTTCTGAAACCGTAAAAGTAGATCCAAACGTTGGGTTTGGGATATTTTCCATGTGAGTAATAAAATATTCTCAACTGGTATCTAC
>JAAEPT010000049.1 GCA_024232295.1 Cytophagales bacterium | reverse complement strand
CTGGTATAAGTCAATTCTCATACAGGTTTGTACCTTTTCATTCCAACACACAACTTATAATAAAGAGAAATTTATAATTAAGGCCTCATTGAGATGCAAAAACTAAGCCTAATATCATGATGATTGGACCAATAATAACAAAGTTAATATTTTGGGGAACGCACAGTATTTTCGGGGATTTAAGGCCAAATAGGGGGACAAATATTGATTTTAGAAAAAAATTGTCAGAACAGAAATTGTTCATTTCAATAAGACGAACAAATTAAGCCTAATATCATGATGATTGGACCACTATTAAGAAAGTTCATATTTTGGGGAGCGCACAGTATTTTCAGGGGGTTCAAGGCCAAATAGGGGGGGGCAAATATTGATTTTAGAAAAAAGTGCTCAGGACAAAAGTTGTTTGCCTCATTGAGATGCAAAAATTAAGCCTAATATCATGATGATTGGACCAATAATAACAAAGTTAATATTTGGGGGAGTGCACAGTATTTTCGGGGGGATCAAGGGCCCCTGGGGCCGATATACACGAATGTAGATAACACATACAGTTGATTATATCAGTAGAGGTCCAGATCGCAAAAACACTTTTCCTGCAATCATTTCCCACCCTGGAGGGGGTACCACAGGACTATTATAGTTGTAGCAATACAATATTTAAAGAAGATTCTTATTCTTACAATCAAGAATTTTGAATAAATTAAAAAATGAAAATAATTACTTTTTCCTGTGATTCTTCATGGTGTGCTTAGGTTGGAAATTCATTTAATACTGATTTACACTAGCTCTAACATGTGGCTTTTATAGCAGATTGTTGTTTGTAGCTTCTTCCTGTGATGTCTGGCTGGCTTTGATGAGCAGCTGCAGGAGGGGACCATCAAAGCAGCTGGGCTCTGTGAAGGGGCTGTCTGAAGCTAGGCAGATTTGCTCAAGCCATATTCTGCAAAGCTGATTCCCTCAAGATTCCCTCATCTTGATCATCTTTTATTAAAAAATAACATTTAACAAGTTTTTTCAATATATACTAAAAATGCTTATGTTGTGTAACTTACGTGACACTATTTTGTTTACCCACCATCACCTCCCTGATCACCCAAATACAAAATATTTTTCACGGAGTGTTACTCCAATGGTATAGAGCATAAACAATAAATGATATAAAAATCCATGGATATCTATGCTAGATATGGAGTTGACAACACTTTTTATGTAACTTACGTGACAGCAAAAAAATATAAATTTGAGGTTCAGACTAATTTGTTAGGCATTAGAGTAGCCATGCTTTTGTTTATTGTTTAGCATTTCTGGAACAGTAAATTTAACAATTTTGAAAGAAAATTTTCACTATCTTTCTTGGTGGAACCACAAAGCTCCTGAGATAAATACTCATTTTTCTTTGTATGAAGATGACAAAAAGTTACTTCAATTTAAAATAGACGCCAATTCATCAAAAATTGATCAATTTCAATAATTTTTGTTGGTAAAGAACCTTCAAATTGTCTATTTTTATATTTATTGACCAAATATTACATAGTGTGAGTTTGAATTTTCACTAGTCATGTCAGGTTTTGGGAGAAACTACCACATGATACTTTGAATCATGATTGTCGAGGAACCATGACAGTGTAGAGTGTGCTGGATGAAGATT
>JAAEPT010000048.1 GCA_024232295.1 Cytophagales bacterium | reverse complement strand
TTGTGCTAATTCTCTATTATAGCAATCCTCTAAGAAGCTATACAAATGGATCAATCTTAATTTAAGTTGCATTATTTAAGATAATCATTTTTTAGCTTCTTTTTTTAGCTAATTCCAACCCTTAATTCACATAAATTATTAATAATTGGATTATCTGCATATATCCCTGTTTCAACCAATTCGTTATTAACATCAATAGTAGATCCTGTAATTCCATCTATTGATTTTTCTCCAATAGGAATTAGTTGATTGGAAATAATGTGCTCCCAAGTTGAATCTGTTCCACTTTGTGTATATAGCTCTTGTGAATAAGTAGAAAATGATATAATTAAGGATAATGATATAGTAATGAAGTGTCTCATAACTATTAATTTATTACTTTGTGTCTTGATTTACAATTGATTGTATTTCTTTTTTGCGAGAATGTCTATAATTTACTCTCTAAATACAAGTGTGTAAATCAAAACTGAAATAATACTGCTTTTGAGTTTACATTAAGAGAAGAAAAATTAACCTTATTCAAAAAAGTTCGTTATTTTAGAGAAAATTAAAAATTATAATTATGCGCAAATTATTTTACCCTGCACTTTTATCTCTTTTCTTAGCTTCATGTGGAGGAGGAAATTCAGAACCTACAGGAGATAACACTAACAACAATCAACCACCAATTGAAGAAAATCAACCAGAAGTGGTTACAAAATCAGAAACAACAACTAATACAAATGCTCCACTTTATTTAAAGTGTGATACTGATGCTTCTGCTACAACTGGAACTGGAAAATTATGCGGTTATTATTCTGCTGATGGTACGGAGGTGATTCCAAAAGGAAAGTATGCTGATTGCTTAACAGACACATTTACTGTAATGGCTCGAGTATATGATGGTGTTGACCATAAGTTTGTGGGAATTAATCGTCAAGAAGAAGTTTTGTTTACCATTTACAGTACAGGTATCTACTCTGACACTCCTTCTGAAGGTTTATTTCGAATTATAGAAGATGATAAAATGGGTTTTGCGGATTTAAAAGGTAATATCATTGTTTCACCAAAATATTCTGCAATAAATGCTTTTACCAATGGTTTGGCGGCCTTCTGTGAAGGTTGTGAAAAAGAATATATGGGAGATGAGATTGAGTACATAAATGGAAAGTGGGGAGTAATTGATAAAAGAGGAAAAGAAGTAATTCCTGCAAAATATGATGATGCTTTTTACTTTGAAAATGGAAGTGCTAAAGTATTTTTAGGTGGTAAAGAAATCACAATTGACAAAACAG
Organism: Cytophagales bacterium; assembly: GCA_024232295.1. Lineage (GTDB taxonomy): Bacteria > Bacteroidota > Bacteroidia > Cytophagales > JAAEPT01 > JAAEPT01. The sequence continues at coordinate 3,767 of JAAEPT010000048.1, read as the reverse complement.
GTACAGAAATCTAAGATTAAAGATATGTTTATTTTGATTTCAAAAAGACTGTCTAAATAAGGCAGTCTTTTTTATTTTTTAGAGCAATTCTGTAAAATGTATCATAAGTCCAGTTAAAAGTATAATTGCAGGATAGATCTATTTACTACTTTTGTTTTATCACAAAAATATAATGATTATAGTAAATTGTACAACCCAAAATATTTCATCTCAAAAAGGAAAAACATACTTAGTAACAGGTGTTAATAGTGGTTTAGGCTTTGAGTCTTCAAAAGAATTGGTAAAAAAAGGAGCCAAGTAATTTTAACAGCTAGAAGCCAGCAATAAGGATATTCAAAAATAAGTTCCAGATACTGGCTTAAACTCAGTAAGTGAGTTTGTAGCAACTTTTAAACAATAATATAATTTTTTAGGTGTGTTATTAATAATGCAGGAGTTATGATGCCTGTAGAAAGAGCCACTACCAGGTAAGGCTTTGAGCTTCAATTTAGGGCACTTTGTATTGACATTAGGTTTATTGAATGTTCTTGAAAAATCTATAGAACCTAGAGTTGTTGTATTGAGTAGTTTGGTGGCTAAAATGAGTAAGGCTGATATTTATTGGAATGATCTTCAATTTGAAAAATCATATGATAAGATGGTTTCTTATTCTCAGAGTAAATCAGCAAATATGATGTTTGGATTGGAGTTAAATAAAAAGCTTGGAGCCAAAGGAAGTAAAATAAAAGTTGTGTTGGCTCATCCAGGATATACAGCTACTAACTTACAAACAACATATGGGACTTCAAGGGATAATTATGAATTTCTTCATGGCTCAAAAAGTTGAAATGGGTATTCTTCCTATACTAAGACCTGCTACAGATACATCTGCCAAACGAGGAGAATATTATGGTCATCCAAAAATGGATAATTGGAGATGTTATCCTGTGATAAATGAAGTAAACCCTATGGCAAATAAACCAGAAATAACGGCTAAACTTTGGACAGTTAGTGAAGGGCTTACTAGTGTGAGATTTTAATACTTGATGATGTGTCTGATATTATAAAAATAGATTCCATTACCCAGTTATATGATTTACTTGGGTATGAGAAACCTATTCATCTTTTGGTAAGTGTAATGGACTTATCAAAGGCAATATGGGATATAAAGGAAGAAACAAAAGTAATTTGTTCATTATATAATGTTTCACTGAAAACGAAATATTTAGAAACTCCAATCTATTATGGATAGAATAAACTAGATTTTGAAGAAGGTGTCTTTTTTGGAATGGTACCCAATTAAACTTTTACATTAAATTGAATAATATCAGAAGGAGATATGGGAGGTTGGGTTCTTTACTTTTATCCAGATTTACTTTTTGGTTATCCACTACAAAGTTTAATAGCAAATTTTGGGTTTTTTAATTATTCAGTGAATGAGACTCTTTATTTATCTGAGCGAGAAATCGAAAATATTGAAGGATTTATTGAAAAAGCGAAAGAAGAATACACCCAAAATCTGGATGATCATAGTCATGATTTGATTGTTTCAAATATTGAGCTTTACTAAATTATGTGTTGAGATATTACAATAGACAATTCAAAACTAGAAAGGTAATGAATAGTGACTTATTGTCTAAGTTTGAATTTCATTTGAATAGTTATTTTAATTCTGAAAAGCTTCAAGAATTAGGTTTACCAGTAGTTTCATATTTCTCAGACCAACTGAATCTATCTTCAAATTATTTTAGTGATTTGATAAAAAAGGAAACAAGTAGCTCAGCAAATGAGCATATTCAGCTAAAACTTATTAAAAAGCCAAAAGGTAGTAATAATACAGTGTCTGAAATTGCTTATGAATTAGGCTTTGAGCACCCTCCATATTTCACTCGTTTGTTTAAAAAACGAACAGGAGTTACTCCAATAGAATTTTGTCAGTCTGTTAATTAGTGTTTTATTTCATTTAACATGTATTAGAAGGTTTGCTAAATAAAGTAAACAAACCTTTTGTGTGTACAACCTATTTCTTTGTAGTATAATTATTTGTCCATAACTTTTGTTTTTTCTCATAATAATTAAAACTTTTTTTAACTTAATGCACTAATTATTACGTAGACTTACATACAGGGTAACCCCCTAAATATTATTGTGCTTTAATTAAACTTTTGAATAGATATGGTAAGAAACTTTACAAAATTATTTCAAGCATTGCTATTTTTACTTGCTTGTGGGGTAGGATTCACATCCTACGCTCAAAATGTTGGTGAGAGTGTAACGGTCATAACTGAATGTACTGATGCTAGCGGAACAGCTATTCCAACAACATATAATTACAATTCCAACTTTGGTGGTAATGCTAACCTTGCAGGAGTTGATGTATATAATTATTGGCCAGATCCTACTTTTGTTTTTGCAATTTTGAGTGATGGTCAAGGGAATTTTTCATTAGTAAATACTACTACATCAGAAGTATTATATACTGCTCAAGGAGAACCTTTGGGGCAACCACCTGCAAATGGATGGCAAGTAAACCCAAATGGTAGCTGTGACCCATCACAACAAGTTACAGTTGGTGGAGATGTTATAATTGTAGAGCCAGAAATTAACGTTTCAGTTGATGGTTTTCCTGTAAATTTTGGGTCTTCTGTCACAAGTGCATCAGTATACAATGGTCAGGCAATGTTTATTAGTATGGTAATATCTAACACTGGAAATGGTGAATTAGTATTAAATGGTGATGTTACATTATCAGGAACTACAAATAATTTTAACATTTCACAGCCATCTTCTCTTACAATTGCTCCAGGAGCAAATACTACATTAACAATTGATTATATTCCTTGTAATGCTACAACATCAAGTACTACTATAGTAATGATTAATAGTAATGATCCAGATAATGGTACATTTTCATTTGACTTAATTGGTGGTTTGACTGAAGGATCAATTACTTATGGTAAATCTTCATATTGTGTTACAGATCTTGATGTTACTACCCCATCTGTCAATGCTCCTATTGGTGGTACATTTTCTGCCCAACCTGATGGTTTATCAATTAATCCTAATACTGGACAAATAGATTTAGGTCAAAGTACTCCTGGAGAGTATACTGTTACTTATGGAAACAACTTATGTCAAAGTATTGTGACTACTATGGTTGAAGTAAATGGAGTTCCTACTCCAGTAATTACAGGAGCATTATCTTACTGTAGCAATGATGGAGGAGCAACTTTATCAACAGATCAAGAATATGATAGTTATTTCTGGTCAACAAGTGGAACTACAATGTCAGAAACGGTGACAGCAGCTGAGTCTCCAGTTAGTTTAATTGTAACAAATGGAGCTTGTACAGCAACATCACAACCAGTTACAGTAGAAGAGGTTACAAGTCCAACTCCATCAATCACGGGAACATTCTCTTATTGTGCTAGTGATGGTGAGACAACTTTATCAGCAGATCAACAATATGATAGTTATACATGGTCAACAGGTGGAACTACAATGTCAGAAACGGTGACAGCAACTGATACTCCCATTTCATTAACAGTTCTTCAAGGTGGATGTGTAGCAACATCACAACCAGTTACTGTTACAGAGGTAGCGAATCCAGTTCCAGTGATTACAGGAACATTCTCTTATTGTGCTGGTGATGGTGGAACAACTTTATCACCAGATCAAGAATATGACAGTTATTCATGGTCAACAGGAGGAACTGAAATGTCAGAAACTGTTTCTACTTCTGATAACCCAGTTGCATTAACTGTTACATTAAATGGTTGTACAGGAAC
>JAAEPT010000047.1 GCA_024232295.1 Cytophagales bacterium | reverse complement strand
AATTGAAAAATTTGGACAGTTTGAAGATAAATCAGGTTCTGGAATAGCAATACAAATTGATGTGGAAGATGCTGTGGGTATTAGTCATCAAATAAGCTTGCTAAGTGAAAAAGTGGAGAAAGAGTTATGAATAGTTTTAGAAAAGTTATAAAAGTAAAAGAAGTCATGTCACAAAAATTTGTGACAATGGATGGTATGCAAACTATAAGAGAAGCAATAAATGCAATGAGGGAAAGCCAAGTTGGCATCATTATTGTTAATAAGAGGCACGAAGATGATTCTTTTGGAATATTACTTTTGTCAGATATTGCCAAGGAAGTTTTAGCAAGAGATCGTTCTCCTGAACGAGTTAATGTTTATGAAGTGATGACTAAACCTGTACTACCGGTATCAGCTGAAATGGATATTAGATACTGTGCACGACTATTTCAAAATCTAGGGCTTTCTCTTGCTCCTGTTATTAAGAGTGAAGAACTATTAGGAATTATCGGCTATAGAGAAATTGTT
>JAAEPT010000046.1 GCA_024232295.1 Cytophagales bacterium | reverse complement strand
TCTATTGATTTTGTCATTAAAGGTCTTATTAAGGCTAATAAGACTTTAATGAAAGATAGATTAATTAACTTCAATGACCAACTTGATAGAAAATTAGCTAAACAGAAAAAACTTGTCGGTGATCTTCATCTTTTATCTATAAGTGATGGTTTTAAGACTAAGAAACAGGATCTTATTTCTTCTCATAATAAAAAGAAAACAGCTTTAATTAAGTTAAAAGAAGAAATTGAAAAAAAACAAGAAGCAATTATTCGTTTAGAAAATAACATTAAAACCGACAAAATATCGGTTTGCTTTGGTGATCGTAAAATATTAAATAGGCTTTCTTCTTTATTCAATGATAGCAATTATGATCATGGTAAATATAAATATCTTACCAATGACGCTCGAAAAAGCTATCACACTGCTTACAGAAAGCTATGGAATGATTCACGTTTCAATCAATTCTTTTTATTAGGTTCAAAAGATGAAAACAATGGTAATGCTTCTTGCGTGTTTTCAAAACAAAGTGAAAGCCTTTATTCTGTTAAGATTTCAATCCCACAATGTGTTAAGGATGAACTTAATTTAACTCAAAAATATTTAGTCATTAACAACATTAACTTTAAACACAATGAAAAAGAAATCTTAAACAGTTTTGCTTTAAATGAACAAAGAAAACAAAAAGAAACTGAGTTCACTCAAAAACTAAAAGACAAAGACCCATCATTGTTTGATGATAAAGGTGAAGCTATAAGTAAAGCCGATTATCTAGCCGATGAAGGTGTTGCTATTTCATTTAGATTCATAAAAGACACGTTTGCCGATCCAAAAAGAGTTTCTAGCTCTTGGAGAATTCTCACTTCAATGGATGAAACCAAACACCAGAAAGCTATTGTGTCAAAAGCAACAGGTGTTATTGCTATTGATACGAACGTGGATCACTTTGCTGTTGCTGAACTGAATAGTCAAAGAGAACTGAAGAAAGCTTTCAACCTTTATTTTGGTTTCACTGATAGTGAACAGAATTCCAATAAAACGCTTCGTAAAGAAGCAATATTGAAATCAGCCAAAGAGATTATTAAATATGCAATTGAAACTAAAAAACCTATTGTAATCGAACGTTTAGATTTCAAAACTAAACGAGCAGCATTAAAAGAAGAAAATACTTTGTTTGGCGATGCTGCCAAAAGAAAAAACCGTATACTTTCATCATTTGCATACTCATTGATGATTGAGACGATAAAAACGCTAGCCTATCGTAACGGTGTAGCCGTTTACGAAGTCAATCCAGCGTTTACGTCTCAAATAGGTTGGTTAAAGTATGCAAAAAAATATGGTATATCAAGACACATGGCAGCAGCGTATGTAATCGGAAGAAGAACATATGCCATAGAAGAGTTGTTTGACCGGAATGAGCAAGTTATTGTAAAAAGCCAAATAAGAACAGTCCCTTTACTAGTAGATAGAGATGATTGTAAAACTTATTTTGAGTATTGCAGTAAAAACTTGCGAAATTTCTTAAAAAGACAGGTTCATCAAAGCCGAGGAAAGTTGAATAGTACTCAGGTTAGTAGTGGATCGGTAATAACTATTTAGCCGTTGAATAGTTAGTGATCAGATTTGATCATTTTTCAAAAAGCGGTGTTGCAGGTTCAGGTATAACAGGAACACAAGATTTAGGAACGGCTTTAACCTACACAACCACACCAACCTCAGTGGGTAGTTTAGAATACACATTAACAGGAACCAATGCGGCAAGCAAAACAACGGTAAAGAAAACAACAGTAACGGTAGAAGCTGACCCAACAATGTCAACAATGACAGTCAATGGACAGTCATCTGTAACAG
>JAAEPT010000045.1 GCA_024232295.1 Cytophagales bacterium | reverse complement strand
GAAAACCCTTGCGAAAGCACAATGAAGAAATCTATCGGTAAGCCGTGTGAGGGAAAACTTCATGCACGGTTTGATGAAGGGGGTGCTGACAATTCAAGATTTATTACTATATTTAGTTAATGAATTATGTAGAGTTGTCAGACTCTACTCTACTAGTGCATAGATGAAACCTAAACACATGAGAATAATTTATTGCGATAGTGTATTCGATAATAAAATAATCGAGCCTGATTATGAAGAAGAAAAGAATTCTGCTATCAAAGCTGGATTTGATTTTTCTCTAATCAGTTTCGAAGAATTAACGAATGGTAATATTACAACAGCTCTGAGGTTAGTAAAAGAAACTGAAAGTAAAAAATTTGGAATATATCGAGGATGGATGCTTACTCCAACTCAATATCAAAACTTATACGATGGTCTTCTAAAAAAGAATATCGAATTAATCAATTCTCCAACTGAGTATAAGCATTGTCACTACTTGCCTAACTCATACAACAAAATAGAATCGAAAACACCAAAATCCAATTGGACAAAAGAATTGAATGATGATTCTATATTTAAACTTACAGGAGAATTTGGAGACAGTTCAATAATCGTGAAAGACTTTGTGAAATCTGAAAAACATAATTGGGAAGAAGCTTGTTTCATTCCAAACGCATCCAATTCTGATAAAGTAAAATCTGTTGTTGACAAATTCATAGAATTGAGAGGAAATTCCTTAAATGAAGGATTAGTATTTAGACAATTCGAAGAACTCGAGTATTTAACCGAACATTCAAAAAGTGGAATGCCCTTAACCAAAGAGTTTAGAATCTTCTTTGCAAATGAGAAAATAGTTAAAGTATTTGACTATTGGGATGAAGGTGAATATGGAGAAACAAAACCTGAACTTGATGATTTTATCGAGATAGCACAACATATTGATAGCAATTTTTTCACAATGGACGTGGCTAAAAAGAAAGATGGAGATTGGATTATTATGGAACTTGGAGACGGACAAGTCGCAGGATTGCCTAATAATGCTAATAGAAACGAGTTTTACAAAAACCTAAAAGAAAACGCACTACAATAACTAAGCATTCGTGTGGTCTGATAAGACCCAACAAGAATGCCGTGTTGAACGAAACGGGTTTATAGCCTTGTTCTTTCTATGGGTAATTCGTAGATTTTATTAGTAGTTATTGAGTAAAAATAGGAGCAAAAAATT
>JAAEPT010000044.1 GCA_024232295.1 Cytophagales bacterium | reverse complement strand
TTATAAAGAGGCTTTTCATGAAAGTTGTGCTGCCAATGATCCTAAGGATGTGGCAAATGCTTTTAAAGGAAAGATTAAGGACTTATTGACAAGTGTTAATGGTTTACTCAATCGAAAAAGTCAATATCCATTTTTAGAGAAATTGAGTAGTTTGAAAGATTTATTGAGTACGCTTTCTAATCAAGAATATGCTTACTTCATTACTAATTTAAAGGAGTTTGAGGATGACTTATTAGATATGAGAGAGGATATTTTAGACCCTATCCAAACATTCATGAATGGTGACCAAATCAATATTTATGATGATATCAAAAAAATGGCGCAAGGTGATGTTACTAATTATGATTATGTTCAAGCTGAGGATGAAAGAAATACTTTAACTGATTTCTTGGCTAATAATGTGCCTTATAAGGGGAATGTATTACGTACAGCAAAAGCTGCTATGGATGCATTAAATCAAAAGGTGAAAGAGCGTTTGGAGGAAGCGAAACAAGAAACAATTACTACGATTGAGGAAACAATGTCCTTTTTGAAAGAGAAAGAAGGGTTTGAAAAAATACCTCCTCATCAACAACAAAGGGTTTTATCTATTTTTGAGGAAGAAGTAAATCGTGTGCAAGGTTTACGTTATATCAGTTCGATTGAAAAGACTCAATTGGATGTGGAGAAAACGCACAAAAAGAATCAATTAGCTTTGTTGTTACAGTACATTAGTCAAATTGAGGTATATACTCCTCCAATAACACCTACCACAGTTGTTAATGATCCTGATAATACAGTGGTTGAAAAACCAACTAAAGAGGATAAACCTACAGTTTCTACTCCACAAAAGGATATTGAGTATTTGGAACAAATTTCTGTAAAGTTTAATAAACAGGAATTGATGACAGAGAAAGATGTGGATGCTTATGTAAAAGCTTTGCAAGAGGTATTGAAAAAAGAAATAAATAATAACAAGATAATCTTATTGTAAGTGATGAATACTAATGCCCTAAAACGTTTTGCTCAAGAGGCAAGAAAGAAATTGATTGAGCAGGTGAGTGCTAAACTTGATTTTGTGTTGAGTACTGATTCTGCTGGATTGCGTGAGCAACAAGTGGCTA
>JAAEPT010000043.1 GCA_024232295.1 Cytophagales bacterium | reverse complement strand
TTCGCTTGTAGAATAGCCTTCTTCCTCATAGATTTTACTCAATAATTCAAAACCATATACCAAAATATGCCCACTTCCACATGCTTGATCCAATAAGGTAATTTCTTCTACAGAATCAATCTTTAGAAAATCTTCATTTTGTACTGAAGGAGATTCAATAAAATAAGGCATATGCTCACGTAAAGAAGAATTAGGTCGGTTTTGCAACCATAATTTCCCTACTGTATTTTGGACCATATACTCTACAATCCAACGAGGAGTAAATAATTGAGTAGCAGCAGGAATATCTTCTTTTTCTACTTTGCTTTTAGAAGCAAACACTTCATCTTTTCTTTCCGAAATATAAAATTGGTATAACCAACCAATAATTTCTACCTCTTGACAATCCTCATCACTCATTCCAGTACAAATGTCATGAACAATTGAAAATTCAGAAGTTAAATCATCAGGTAATAAAAGCTCAGTATAGTTGTTGATTTTTTCAAATAAGAAAGGAAAAACTTCGTGTAAGTGATTACAAGTAGCAATCAATAATAACTTATAAACCTCATCTTGTGGATTAGGAGAAGGAATCTTACCATCCAATAAATCATACACCTTTTGATTGTCCACAGTCAATTCCTCAGGAATACTCCCTTGTTTGGCTTCATCCAACAATTCAGGCAAAGTATAATTCGGTTTTGGAGTAACTACCGATATTCCAATAAGCTGATAATCATTCGCATCCATGAAACGCAAAGCCATCAAACGATTGAACCAGCTATAAGCCACTTGTTCAATTACCTGTTCTTTGGATGCATTATCAATTGCTTTATGTAACTGATCAATAGCCACTTGTTGCTCACGCAATCCAGCAGAATCAGTACTCAACACAAAATCAAGTTTAGCACTCACCTGCTCAATCAATTTCTTTCTTGCCTCTTGAGCAAAACGTTTTAGGGCATTTGTATTCATCTTACTGTATACTCGTTTTATCTATCCAATCAAACTTTTTGACTTTGGCTTTGGCTGCTTTATCATTCAATCCTTTGACCTCTTTGATCGCTTTTCCAAATTTGTTGTAGTTTACCAATACGCCGTCATCTAAATCGATATTGATTCGTTGTGAGGCAATTGGATAAAGAACTTCTCGCTCGTATTCATTCAATTCTAATAAGACTTTGTTGATACGATCTTGGTCTTTGGTTGCCAAGGTTTGTTCTCTTGATGAACCTGTATTTTTGATATGCTCCAATCGCTCTAATTCAGTTTTGAGCTTTTCTCTGTATTCTTTTAAATAATCGTTTAACACCTTGTTCAAAGTGTCTGGTGTGTAACGATGCATATAAATCAATACATTGAATGAACCTGTTGGTGAAGAAAACATCCAATAAATTGGGCGTTTTTTGTAACGCTTGATATGGTCTGGATAAAAGTCTTTCGTGAAATACTTTCGAATGCCTTTTCCTCCCAAACATTCATCTACAAAGGCTAAATTCTTTTCGTAGTTTTCGGTGCCAAAACTGACTTTCAAAAATTCTTTGAATCTGCCTACAATATCATCTTCAAACCATTCATCATCTAGGATTGGAATAATGTTGTCTGCATCTGGGGTAAAACTTGGGTGTTCTACTCTTGAGTTGGCTAATTGCTCTAAATAGTCTGCTAAGGTTTCTCCTTGGTTGGCTAGTACTAATCCTTTTTTGTCTAAAGAATAACGCCCAAACATACAGCCTACTGCATAACTCATAAACTGTTTGAAAATCTCCCCTTGTTGAAATACTAATTGATTATCTACAATTTTTGCTTCTTCTTTGAGAATGGTAATATCTTCTAAAGGAACATCTGGTGTCAATTCATCTTCTAATCCATAAATCTCAATAAATTGTCGATTTAGTTCTTCTTCATTTTGATGCAATTGAAAAAATTGAGTTTTCCAATATTGTTGATACAAGTCATAACTTTCCTCTACATCATACCCTCTATGTTTCAATAATTCATTTTGTTCAAAATCCCATGATGTTTCTCTTGAATTCCATTCTTGTTTTGAACAAGAAATTAAATTTTCTACTTTTTTAGTGACTAATTCTTCTTGTAAGTTTTCTACTAAAGGAATAGACTGTACTTCTCCAATATTACAATTCAAAGTTGGGTTATATACTTTTAATAAAGTTTCTGTGATAGGTGTATTTAATAAACCTAATATATATAATCTATTTAACTCTTTGTTAAAAAATAAGGTTGGAGCTGCCAAGTTAAATATAGATTCGTCATCATAATCTCTAAAACTTTGCTTTCCAGAAGTAATAAGTGTCCATGAAACTCCTTTTTTCCACCAAAGTTTTTCTACTAAAATTCTTGCAACTCTATCTTTTCTATAATGTTTTCTTGCCTTTTCTGACCAATTTATTACTGTTTCTAGATTTCCATACCACCTTCTAAAACTACCACCTTTTGGATGTTTAACCCATTTATTTGCAAACCCGAAATTATTTTTATTTATTTCCCAATATAATCTTAAAAATTTATCATTATTACCTGACTTTGTTTGTCCCTCAGATTCTGAAATATCTAATATAGTTTTTTGATTTTTAAAAATATTAAAAATATTATCACTCAACCAATACCCAATAGGACTACCAGGTATTTTTTCAAAGTCTTTTTGATTAGCTGTATAAAACCACCCACAATTAGGGTTTTGAATAGCTTCTAATGTTTTTTCTTTTTTGATAGAAGATTGACCATAATCCACCAAACGTAAATAAGCTCCTTTTTCATCTTCTTTGGTTGTTTTCCAAAAAGTAAAAGAAGCATTTTGTACTACTTCTCCTCCAATTTCTGGAAAAGTTCTAGGACCTAAATGTAAAAGAGTATCAAAGAATGTATTATCAATCAACTTTTCTCTTAGCGTTTCATAACTGCTCAAAAACATCCAACTATGTTGGTTAATCATTCCCAAAAAGCCTTTTGTTTTTAGTGTTTTCAATCCAGCTTCCATAAAACAAGCCATCAAATCAGCCTTACTATCAGGATAGTTTTTCTTGACAAAATCAGC
>JAAEPT010000042.1 GCA_024232295.1 Cytophagales bacterium | reverse complement strand
AGATCTGTTCATATTTCCGTCGTTGTGCTCTTAAGTGTTGTTGATCTATTAAAAGTCGGTACTGATGGTAAGTCATCTCCTGTTAATGTGTATGTCGAAATAGCATCTCAGTTTGTTAATGTAACATAATCTGAAATATCTAACGTTGTTCACCCATTGTATGGAATCGGTGTATCTGGTACATTTCACATTACTGGGGCAACTTCTTCTGCTGATACTGTTAGTACAAAACTATCACTATTTGATGCTCCATCATTATCTGTAGCTGTAACATTTAATGAATATGTTCATACTTCTGTCGTTGTTCATCCAAATGTTCCGTTTGTTGAATCAAACGTTAATCATGCAGGTAATATTCCTGTTAATGTGTATGTCGAAATAGCATCTCAGTTTGTTAATGTAACATAATCTGAAATATCTAACGTTGTTCACCCATTGTATGTAATCGGTGTATCTGGTACATTTCACATTACTGGGGCAGTATCTACTATCACTTCTTCGTTCACCGTAACAACTACTTCTGCACTACTTTCTCCACCTCGTTTATCCGTGATAGTATATGTAATGATATCTACTCCTGAAAAACCATTTTCTGGAGTATAAACTAATCTTCCATTGTTATTAATAGAAACAGAACCATGTTGAGCACTTGGAGTTCATTTTATACTTAGCACATCTCCATCTGCATCAGTACTACTTGATAATACATCTACCGTAATTGATTCACCAAAATCAGTAGTAACACTTATATCTTTTGCTACTGGTGCAGTATTTACTGACTTAACCGTTACTTGTAGATCCTTTTGAGCTGTTTCTCCGTCTTTATCTGTTGCAATGATACTAATATTTCTCACAGTATCTTTTGTAACTTCTTCACCTGTAACAACTAACTCTTCACCTTGAACTGTTACACCTTGTCAATTCACAGTAAACGATAATTTATCTCCATCAACATCAGTGAAAAATTGAGATAGATCAAGTTCTTCTGTTTCTCATTCATTTAGTGTTATTTCAGAGATTGAATTTTCATTAGCTACTGGAGCATCATTTATTCCTTTAATAGTACCTGAAATTTCTTTTTGTACTCCATTTACTTCTAACGTAAAAGTAAAATCCCCTTCTGCGTCTTTATTTCAGATAAAATCAAATCCTGTATCTGTAATAGTAACAGTACCATTGCTTGGTTGAGATACAACGGTATAATGTTCTTTTGTAAGAACGGTATCTTTATCAACCGCAATATTTGGAAAAGCATATGATACTTTTACATCTTCTTCTGCCTCGACCTTATTTAGTATTATTTCTGAAGGATCGTCTACTCATTTAATTATAATAGTAATATTTGCTGTTGCTTCTTTCCCTCCTTCATCTATGATTGTATATGGTATTACATCTTCAACATCATATAAATCTGCAGCTGGTTTATAATTCCAACCGTCTATTCAAATAGTTATCTTCCCATACTGAGTATCTATTATACTTCCTTCAGAAAAACTTTTTCCATTAATAGTTGTAATTTTCAAATCTTCATTTGCAGTTTCTTTATCTGAATCATTTCAGACTATATCAGCTATTGAAAAATCATAACTTCCATCTTCAAGAACTGTGAATTCAACTGAATTTGCAACTGGTGTAGCATTGATTATTTCCTCTATTGCTTCAGAAGTTAAAGCTTCTCAAGATTCTAAATTATTCATTTTTGTAAGCAAAGCAGTTTGATCAATACTTCATATATCTTTTGAAATTTTATTTAATACTTCAGGTGAGATTATATCATTAAAGTATCCATTTAATATGATTTCTGCTTTGATACCACCATTAACCTCTCCTCTAAATATATTATTTACTGTTGAAATATTTAATGTCCCAGTAAAAGCATCTGAAATAATATTTGAGATTTGAGTTGTATCATATGAGTCTGATTTTTCAGTTGTATAGACTTCTGATGTGAACTTATCAGCACCAACAAGTGTTTTTGCTTTCTTATTTATAAATATAGATCATTTCACAGTAGCTATTTCAACTAATTCATAAAGCTCTCATTCATTTGGAACAGCCAGTTTAAATGTTTCACCAGCTACATTTTGAAAATTAGTAAATAACCCATTTAAAACAACAAAACCTCATTTTTGTGAAATATGTGATTTATTTTCATCAATATTTGTCATTGGGACATTATCTGCTCCATCTACGATACTAATAAATAAATCTAAATCTCATGTTTCACTATTTTTTTCACAGTATGAACCTGGAGTAATATCACAAACTGTCGATCAAAGGTTTTTTAACTCTTTTCATTGTCTTGATGTTACTTGAGTAGCTTTTTCTCATACTCATCCAGTTTTTGTATGTAATATTTTTTTAAATGTATTATCAAAATTATTACGGGCATAGTTACTCTCATCCCAATGATAAGTATAGTCAAGATTGAAGTTTTGACCTCTCTTATCATACAATTCCTTATTCGCACCAAATCATATTGTATGCCTACCTGCAATATATTCCGTTCCTACTGATAAACTTTTATTATTTTGAGCCTGTGTTAGACCAAAATCCCAGCCCATATGATTTGTTCAAATAGATAATAGTCCTGATATATTAGCACTCCAACCAAGTTTAGATTGTGAATCAGCTTCAAGATTTCCTCTTGCTTCCCAAGATGTCTTAGAATAATCTATACTTCATGAAAGACGAATACTATCCGTTGGTTTAAAGGAAGTAGTAATTGATACTTTTTGATTTATACCACCTTGCATAAAATACATAACTTTTTCTCACTGAACTGTTCCATCTTTTAACACTGAGCTCTCTTCCAAAATAGTTCCTTCACCATCTTTAAGGACGATAAAAGATGGAAGATCTACACTTCAAACTTCATGTCTTGCAAAATGAACCCCAATAGATTCAAATTTTGAAAGTCCTCATTTATTAAGTAAATAATCATATCAAACACCATATGATTTTTGTTCTAACTCATACATATATTTATCATCATTTTCTAATGGAGAAAATTCATATCATCAGTTTGTAAATTGAGCTATTGAACCTGAAAGCATATGTGAACCTGCATCTAAATCATCTGATAACGAAAACTCTTGTGCTATTTTAAAATATGTTAATTTTGAAAGATCAGACTGTGAATATTCAGCCAAAAGTCATGTTCTATTTTTATCTTCTTTAGATCCAAAAATCATATTCCCACCAACATCAAAATTGAAATCAGTTTTCCTTTTTCATAAACTTACTGTTAATTCAGCTGCAAAATTTTCTCATTCAAAATTATTCGAATAATTTGCACCTAGATTATCTTGTGAAACATTTGCATTAACATTTCAGTTTTCTCATAAGTTAGCATTTATATTTCATCCAGATTGATGCACTGAAAAATTTGTTTCTCAGAGTTTCACACTTGGTCCTGAGACTATTCTTGGTTCTTGATTTCTTCTATCTTCTTCTATTGCTTCACCTATTTGTTTCGTATAATTTTGTATTTTAGATAACTCAAAAGAACTTAATGCAATTCCTTTCGCATTTTTTTCTTCTAAAACTTCAGCATAATATAACGCATTTTCTATACGTTGATTTATAGAAAAGTTTTTTGAGTGTTTTCCTTTTTTTTCTTCTAACTCTTTTTTATATTTTGCAATTTTTGTAGAATCTGTTGATTGTAATACAAAAATTGATTCCTCTTCCGATGATTCTTCTCATTTAATAAGTCCTTGAATTTCTTGAATTTTTTGATTATTGAGAGATTCTCTGAATGATTTTTCAGCATCATCTATATCAATAGTTTCTTTTTTTATAAAATCACGGGCAATATCAGAAGGCATGTTCCATAAGATATCAACATTCTTCGTATTATTTACCTGTATGAGAATTCTATTCTCTCATGTTTGATTG
The DNA here is from genome assembly GCA_024232295.1 of Cytophagales bacterium. Classification (GTDB taxonomy): domain Bacteria; phylum Bacteroidota; class Bacteroidia; order Cytophagales; family JAAEPT01; genus JAAEPT01. Next base: position 9,783 of record JAAEPT010000042.1, on the reverse strand, counting down.
TTATTCTCTAATACAAATTGTAACCTTTTTTGAGGGTCATAATTTTTAATTCTAATACCTTTTTCTTCTATAGATACATCCTTCATCATATGTCCATAGTTTCCACCTTGAGGTGTGAAGTTTCATTTTAAATTAAAAAAGACATCACCGTTTTCTTCTACCGTGAGATCTTGTCTTATAATACTTGAATTAACTGATGCCATATATTCTCCATCTTTTTTTCCTGCTTCGACATCAAGTTCTTGAGAAATAGCTGGTGTAGAGATTAAAGCTCATAATGCAGCAGCTTTTACTACATCTGATATTTTTGAAAGTGCTGAAGAAACTTTTTTGAATAACCCATTTTTTGAGTTTTGACTTTCATTATTGTCTCTAGCATTCTGAAGATTGTTTCACATATATATTAGAATAAAAATATAAAAAGTATAATTTTGATTATACATTATTTTAAGAGTAAAGTCAATACTTTTCCTGTTTTCAAATATCTGTGCTGATATACCAAAGGAAAAGATATTGGATTTTTGGCTTTAAAATACAATAAATTTTACAATATTTTTTAGATATTGTTACAATTTTTAGTACATAAACTCTTATTTTCGTTTTGTTTTCAGACACATTTTTTTGATTCTCCCAAAAATAAATGTTGAACTCTATGATATCAAATTTTGGATTTTTACCAAAAATAATTCCCTCATTTTTTTATATATATTTTTCTCAAAGAAGTTTATTGCATAAAGTAGAATCTATTTTTTAGTTTTTCACATATGTAAGTTATAAAAAAAGTTTAAAAAGAAAAATTGACTATTAATTATTTTTATGTATTATATTTTTTATTCACAGATATTGTTATCAGATTTTATTTTGATATAATATAAGGAATCGATAAATTTATAGTGTAAGAAAATAAAGATGAAAAAGTTTCTCTCATATATACTCATTTTTGGGATTATCAGCCAACTTCTTGTTATTCCCCATACTTATGCTGACTTAAATTTGAACACATTCACCATAAACGCATCAAGTAGTGCGAATCAATACTTCAATCCTGGTGAAAGTTTTTCTTTTGATATTTATGCTCAAAATGATATTTGAGAAGATATTGAAAATGTGAGAATAAAACTTGATTTTGAAAATAATAATTTCTTTGATTATTCATGATCAGATCAAAAAACAGCTGTACAGTTTGCTGATGTTATTAATCCTGTACCTGTTTGAGACTATTCATCATCAACAGGACTTGATACTCCTATTTCAAACTCTGCTATAACAGCTTCACAATATATCATGTTTCTGAGAAACAGTAATGCATATTCTGCTTTTACTATATCTGACGATATCTCAACTTACTCAAATACCGTTACCACATATTTTGAATGAGAAAAAGTCTCAGATTCCAGTAGTGTTGTTGGAACCAGTAGTTCGAAAACCATTTATGTAAATGTAAAACCACATATCGTAGATAAGTATTTTGAAAAAACAGGTTCTCCAACTACAACTATTAAATGAAATGGTGCTGAGAGTATTGATCTGATCGTAGAAGTAAAAGACTATAACGGCTGTACAAATATTGATACGGGTACTGTAACAGCAGATTTAAGTGATCTATGATTGAGTGCTTCAGAAAGTTTGACCTATGACTCATGTCTTGGAGATGGCTACACAGCTCGTTTTAAAAAGTCAGGAATCTCTACCCTGGCAAGCCTCTGAGTGAAAACATTTACTCATACTGATTTTAGTGTCACAGATGAAGATGGAAATAGTAATGATGCGAGTGATAGTAACTTTGTAGAATCTGGAGAAACTGATTCTACAACTCTGACTGTTGAAAGTCCTGGTGCTCCTGATGTAACGAATGAAGGAATTACTGATGATTATATAGGATGAACATGACAAACAGATACTGTTTTCTCTTTTTCAGCTACTCAGAGTGGAACAGCAAAAGTTGCTGTTGATAACTGTAGTCAAGCAGATTCAAATCTCATATTTCAAGATTGGACTAGTTATAGTGGATCAACTACTCAAGATGTCACTATTGATAGTGCAAATCTCTCAGAATGAGTAAATACTCTATTTGCGTGTGTAGATAACGGACTCTGAGATATTGGTTCTCTCAATTTTTCAGTCACGAAAGATACTGTTGTTCCAACTCTCTCACTTTTAAGTCATACAGCAAATGTAACTACATGAAACGTATCAATCTGATATCAATGTGATGAAGATGGGGATTATAAAATAGAATTAACCAATTCCGGATGAATAGTCACATCGACAGATTATACAAATACCACAGCAAATACTGATATCAATGATTTCATTAGTAACTCTATATTAGATTTAGGATCAAATGACATAACGGTGTATTGTAGAGATAATGCAAATAATGAAACATCTCAAAATAGTTCTGTAAGCAGACAACTCCCAACTCCTTCTATGGCATGAGAAGTTACCAATTTTATCGATAATGATATTGATAATAATGGTTTAAATGGGATTGATATATTAATAGAGTGGAATACCAGTGTTGGATCAAGTTTTTCATGATTTGAATCTTGGAGGATCTATATACTTCCAAGTTCTACCACTCTGAATACAAATACTCATAATTATATATGACTTTCTATTGAATCTGGAACGGGAAGTTTTTCTTCCGATGCTTCGTTAACAACTGATTCTGCTGGAGATACTTTCATAAGTGGTTCATCATATAAAGCATATGTAACTATTATGGGGACTTCTGGTGAACTCTGAACGGTATGAGAATCAAGTGCTGCAACTCTTACAGCTGATACTATTGAACAAGCAACAGTTCTAAGTGCAGAATTTATTTCTGATACACAATTAAAACTCTACACAGACACCACACTTGATACAGATCTCTGATCACATACAGCAACATGATTTATTTTTGATACTACAGGATCTGTCACAGCAACTGCTATTGAAAGTGTTTCTGGACAAAATATGATTCTGACTATCCCCTCTCTATGAGATACAGCAACTACTTGAAGTAATTTAGAAGTAGCAACGGGTGCAATCCATAGTTCGGTCTGAGGTTTTAATGATTATTTAAATCCTTGATTTACCATAACAGATTTACAAGAACCAGAAATAACAAATCTCAGCATTTCATCAAGTGCTGATTATGGAAGTTTTTATAGCTCAAGCATTACTATTGATTGGGAAAATGGAGAAGATCTTATTGGATGAGATACGTATCTTGAATTCACCAGAACATCGTGAAATTCTGATAACTTAGTTGATAGAGCATACATTACTGATCCATCTCTTCTTGCAAGTGGAACACATAGTGATTCAATCTTAATAAATACAGAGGTTTCTTCCAATGATGTTTTATTAACCTGTGGTACAATCTATAGTGCAAAAATTGTATGAGAAGATTCAGCTGGAAATACAGCAAATTCAAATATTCTCAGTTCTATATGATTTGATAACTGTGCACCAAGTATTCCAGCACTCAATGAACTCACTCTACAATGAGAAAGTGATTTTGACCTGAGCTGGAATTCCAGTGTGGATGATAGTGGGAATGGATCTGGTATAGCTTCATATGATATTGAAGTCTATACTTGAGATGACTGTAGTGTCTCTCATCAAAGTTTTACTTGAGTAACTCTTACGACTCAAACGGTCTCTCTTGTAAATGGAGATTATTCTTGGAAAGTCAGTGCGACTGATAATATTTGAAATATTTCAAATTATTCATCGTGTGATAATTTTTCTGTAGATTCAGATATTCCTGTTATTTCCAATGAACTTATAACAGACACAGTATTATCAAATACCAGTTATGCAAAAAATTGAAACACTGTAGAAATTACAGCTGATATTTCAAACAGTGATATAAACAACATTTCTGCTAATCTTGCTTCGCTTACATGAAATACTTGAGATACAGCTGTAGTCTGTGCAACTCCTACAGCATGAATTACGTGTAACTATTCATGATGAACTGCGACCTATAGTTTTACTTTATGATATGCTGGAAGTATCACTGAGTGAGTTAGACAAGCAGATATTATTTCGAATAATACCAGTGGAATTAATACTCAAAATCAACTGGTTTCTATTACCGTTGATAAAAATGATCCAGTCGTAAATAGTACTGCCATTACATTTCCAAATGGTTGAGAAACTGTTGGATGATCGAGTATAGATATTACGTGGAATACCTGAGATATCAGTGATACAATTGGTCTAGATACCGTAGATATTTTTTATTTAAAATGAGGAATATCTCAATGAACCATCTGTTCCGGAGCAAATAATGGAACTTGTTCTTGGGATCTCACAAGTATTACAACTGACACAGATTATAGCATTCAAATAACAGCAACGGATCTCGTTGGGAATAGTGTGAGTGATACTTCAGATAGCAACTTCAGTGTTGATAAAACAGCTCCTGTTGTTCCAACTAATACCCTTACAACTCCGAATGGATGAGGAATATATGCTTGATGAGATGTTTTAAATATTCTCTGGACGGATACTCTCGTTACAGATAGTAATGGTCTTGCTACCAATCCTATTACTCTCGAATACTCAAGCAATAACGGATCAAGTTATCAAGAAATTATTTCAAGTGAAGCAAATGATGGAAGTTATAATTGGACTCTTCCAAGTCTCAACACAGATCAAAATTTTGTAAAAATAATTGCAACTGATAATGTATGAAATACAGCTGAAGATATTTCAGATAGTGATTTCATAATAGATACTACTGATCCTAATCTAAATATAAGTTTTGCATGAAATGGATGAAATACTCCACAAAATGGAAAATACATCAATAATAGTGGAATCAATCTGACTCTCACAACAAGTGATAGCTATATGGAAAATGTAACATATACGTTTCAAAATGTAACAGAAAACACCTATTGGGACGGAAGTAGTTTTACAGGAACTCTTACCGATAACACACTCTGTAGTGATAGTACAGCTCTTGGTACTGATAACAGTTGTAACACTATTGCTCAAAACATATCTCCAACTATCACTCATGGAAATAGTTATAGAATGGTTGTTACAGCAACCGATGAAGCTGGAAATAGCACCACTGCTGCTGCAATAGATTATACATGAGATACAACTGATCCAACTGTAACAATAGATACTACCGATGGAATCTATGTATCAAGTAATATATCTCTCACAGGAACATCTTCTGATTGAGATTCTGGAATATCGTCTGTGTGAATACAGATTAAAAAATGAACCGATTATTGGGATGGAAGTGATTTTGTCGGAAGTATTCAAACACTTGCAACGACAACAAGTGATAGTTATGCTACGTGGTCATATGACTTTACTCTCCCAGTTTGAGATAGTGATGGTCAAGCATATGAAATCATTGCTGTTGCAAATGATAATGCGTTTAAAACAAATAATAGCTCTACTGAAACTATAACTATCAACAAAGATTCTTCTGGACCAGATATTACAACAGGGACTATTTCTATTCCAAATTCATGAGATATATTCTCTGGTGGAGAAACTATGACTATCAATTGGAGCTTGGGAAATATTACAGATAGTATTTCTGGATTAGATTCAAATCCAATTATGCTCGAATACTTTGATGGTTCTACCTATAATACGATTGCCAGTAATCTGAGTAACGATGGAACCTATTCTTGGTCAAGTATTGCAAGTATTGATACAAATATTGCCATTATTCGTATTACAGCAACTGATAATGCAGGAAATACATCATATCAAAATTCTGATTCTTTTACGATTGATTCAACCAATCCAAGTATTAGCTCCATAGAAACTCTCGAACATAATATTTCTAATGGATCTATTAATGCTCTCAAGGTTGTATTTTCTGAAGATATAAATGATTCGAGTATTAGTTATTCAGATTTTAGTATAGACGGAGGAAGTATTACTCCAACTGGGATTTCCACAGGATGAAGTGCAGATGATGATGAAATATTACTTTTATTTTCAGAAACAGGTACTACCGGTGACACTCCAAGTTTGAGATACACTGGAACCAGTATCGAAGATCTTGCAGGAAGAAAACTGGCTTCAACGAGTACTCTCTCATCAATTGATAGAGCTACTCCAAGAATGGAAACCATAGAAATATTTGATACTGATGTAAATGGGAAACTTGACACAATAGAAATAACCTATTCTGAGAATCTCAATTCATCAACCAGTACAACTGGGTTAACTCTCAATAATCCTCTTTCGTGAATGAGTATTGATAGTGTAAGTATTAGTACTGATACTATTTCTATACAATTAAACGAATCAACCAATACGGAAACATCTCCGAGTGGATTAAGTCTTTCTCTATCTACTCCTGTTTATACAGATGGGAATGGAAATACGGTTGAAAGTTTTACCTCTGAAACCTTAGATGATAAAGCTCTTCCAATAAAATTATCAACTCAAACGATAGATAGTGATGATAACTATAAAGCTGATCAAATTATTCTCAGTTTCTCAGAAAATATTAGCTGAGAAGATCTGTCAGATTTTACCATAGCTAACCTTTCAACATGAACTTCTGTATCAGGGGTTTCAAGCACAGATAAAGATATTATATTTTCACTTAATGAAACCAGTGATGATAATGATACTGATAATAGTTTCACTGTAACGTACTCTGGAACATGACTTCAGGATAGTGTTTGAAATAAAGTGAATTCTATAAGTCTTCATACTTCAGATGATACTCTCGTTCCTAAAATACTTGCTCGTGAAACTCTTGACAGTGATGCAAATGGACAAATAGATACCATATTTATTACTGCAAGTGAAAACTTAAATGATGACTTTTCATCAGTAAATATATCTGTTGATGGATACACTATAAATAGTTATTCAACAAATACAGCAAATGATACTCTCTTTGCTATTGATCTCGAAGAAAAAAATACAGCTGATACAGATGTTACACCTGATATTCAAGTGATTTCAAACTCTTCTCTCTGAGATACCAATGGAAACCTCTTTGAAAATGAACTCAGTGGGACAACTCCAACTGATACAGCTGGACCAATTATTATTTGAGCTCGTTATGATGAAGGAAGTACTGGGGTAAGTGATGATATTATTTATCTCACATTTTCAGAAGACATTCAAGCTGGTAGTTTTGACTTATCTGCTGGATGAGCAGAAAATGATTTTGATCTCACTTTAGGGTGAGCATTTGCTGGAAATTCAACAACATCTATCACTTCAACAACACAAGCGAACATTACTCTCTGAGCTTGAGCTACAGCTCTCACTCCATGAACGAGTAAAATAGGAATAGACACATGAGCTTTGAGTGATACAAACTCAAATCTTTCTCCAACTGTTGGTAGTAATAATAGAATCATTGTTTCTACATCAGTGATTGTCAACGAAGTGATGTTTAGTACAAATACAGATAATCAATATATAGAATTAAAAAATCTCTGAAGTGCAAGTGTAGATATATCTGGTTGGGTTATCGAAAATGCCTGATGAAATGGGGTTGATCTTACCATAAGTTCTGGAACTATTCCAGGAAATAGTTTTTACTTAATCGCAAAAACATCTCATACAACGAGTGGACTCAGTGTGACTGCAGATCTTGTTGATGCAACTCTAAGCTTGAATAGTATTTCTCAAAATAATTTGATACTTACAGATAGTATCACTACCTATGATACAGTTTTAGCTTGACCTTGGCCTGCTTGAGACAATAGTGAACCAAAAGCAATGGAAAGAAAAATAAATCCTGGAAATGGGACAGATGGAACAAACTGGTATACAGCTGAAACATCTACATGATTTGATACAACTTCTTTATATGGAACTCCTGGAATTGCGAATGTCTTTGATGGAGTAGCTCCAACAATAGATGCTCAATTCCCTGCTGATAATACGCTCCTCCCAACAGCATGATTTATTAAATTTGAATATTCTGATACTGGAGTCGGAGTGGATTCTTCAACCAGAACTATCAGTCTTCAAAAATGGAACGGTGCGAGTTATGACTGAGATACCAGTGGAACAGATATAGTCAGTAGTGATGTCAATAATGACAGAGCTCTATTTACTTTATCAGATTTGGATTCAGGAAGATATAGAACACAATTTAGCGTTCAAGATAATGCGTGAAATACAGTGAATAAAGAAATAGTCTTTTATATAGATAAGTTTTCTGTGAAAATAACAGGATGAAATATCAATATGTGAGATATCACTCCTTCATCAGCAGAGTTTTCTAGTGGAGAGATAACCATTACTGTCAAAACTCTCTGAGCTGGATTTGATATCACACAAGGTAAGTCATGATTGTTTAATCAAGGAATTATAAATATAGGTGATTTTGATGGAAGTTATGGATTCTGATATGATTTATACTCTGATGAAGACAGTTCTATTCAAAATTACTCTAGTACTATTTCTCAAATATCATGAGGAAATATAGCAAATATTACTCAAGATATACAGACAGATGGTGACCTCAAAACATATATATATAAAATAAAATATGGGGTGAAAACTTGAGGTATGCAAGAGCCTTGAAAATACTCTACGACTGTCAGCTATGAGACAAACGTAACATACTAAATATTCAAAAAATTATAAAATTCCGATGGACTCATATGTTTATGTATTTCTCTTGAGTCCAGAGAAATGTATACAAAACTAAGGCTTTAAATAGAAAATAAAAAATGCTCTTGACTTTGTGTATCTAAACCTTTATAATGAGAAATACTTATTTGTGATTTTTCCTTATTTTAGGAAATAAAAAATGTGTTTTTGTTTTAATTTTTAAATTGTTTTTTTATGAAATCTACTTTTAAAAAAGTGCTTGCTTCTACAGCAATTATAGCACTCTCAGCAGGAATTATGTTCAACGTAAATGCTGCAGCTCTTACTGTTGATTCTGTTACTTACGATGACGGAGCTGATACAATTACTGTTGCTGATGCATCTAAAGATTATGATTCAGATAATATTGCAACTCTTAGAGTAACTGACGAAGATGCTGCTACTGTTGCCGATATTACTGTTGCTGATGTTTCTGCAAATAATAATGGTTCATTTGTTGTTAGTTGAGCTGATGTAGATGGGCTAACTATCGGTATATATTCAGTTTCTTTCATCACAACAAGTGGAAACTTTGGATCTGCTACCTTTACAGTTGGTACAGCTGATCAAATAGTAGTTACTGCTAATGTTTTACCTGTACTTTCTATGAAAGTTACTGGTGGAGCTGTTGCTTTTGGTGACTTAGTTGCTGATACTGCTACTACTTCAGGTGATACTACCACTATTTCAGTAAATACAAATGCTGCAAATGGATATATCATGCAAGTGGCTAATGTAGGACTAATTGATGGGGGAAATCAAATTGCTGATGCTGCTACAGCTGAAAATCTCAGTACAGGTTATGGATACGGTATTAATGCAACGGTAAGTGCTGGTGCATCTATCGATTCAAAATCTTCTGCTGCAGGAACCGTTGATGCTGCTTTTGATGGAGCTGATAACACTGATGTTTCAGGTATGTCTACAACTCCTGCTACTCTTTCAACTGCAACTGGACCAGTTTCAGGACAAGATACAGTAGTGACGTATTATACTAGAATCTCGGCTCTTCAAGAAACTGGGAACTATACTGATACAATTACATACAGTATTACAGGTTCTTTCTAATCATAGACAAAACCTAACACAAAAAAAAGAAATAATTTTTAAAAATTATTTCTTTTTTTTGTGTTAGGTTTTGTCTATGATTAGAAAGAACCTGTAATACTGTATGTAATT
>JAAEPT010000041.1 GCA_024232295.1 Cytophagales bacterium | reverse complement strand
TCTATTTATTATTTCCATATTATCTACATTGTTAGGTTTTGGTCAGCATAAGGGAAAATTAGAAACTACAAGATTGGTAGATGTTTCTATTATTCAAGTTATTCCAGAAAAAGAGCCTGTAATTAATATGGTATTTAGAGCTCAAACAAATGAAGATGGTTTGCCTGTTTGGGATTTAAAGAAAGAAGACTTAGTGATTACAGAAGATGGAGATACTTGTGAAATCATAAGTTTAGAGCCAATCTCTATCAACAAACCAATTAATGTTGCTTTGGTGATGGATCACTCTGGTTCTATGGCTTTGGGAATACCTTCTTTGGGAGAAATTATCCGAATTATTCGAGGAAAATCTTCTTATGTTTCTCCTTTGAAACATGCTAAGAACTCTGCCAAAGAATTTGTGTCAAGTTTCAATTTTGAAAAGGACTATATTAGCGTTATTGGTTTTGGTTCTAAGGTCACGCTAAATACTCCTTTGAGTCAAGATTCAGCATACCTCCAAAAGCAAATTAAAGATATTACGATTAGAGGAGCTACTGCTTATTTTGATGGAATTGTGGCAGGGATCGATCGTTTGAAGAAACATGATGGTGTAAATATTGTGGTAAGTATGACTGATGGAGCTGAGAATAAGTCTAAGAATACGTTAGATGATGTGATTAATAAGGCTAAAAAAGCAAAAATTCCAGTATATGCTGTAGGTTTAGGAGCTGTTCAAGTAGATACTATGAAAACGATTACAAGTGCTACAAAAGGTGAATATTACCATACAGATAATCCTTCTGAGCTGATTGAAGTATATCAAAAAATTAGTAAACAAATTCAATCTTTTTATGCTGTTCAGTACCGTTCAAAGTCTCTTCAAAAAGCAGATAGAGAAGGAATGACCACAATTGATTTCACCAATGAAAGCATCTACTTGAAAAATGATTCAGAAAATCCAGAAGTAAAAGCATATTTAGAGAAAAAGAAATTTGATCAAATGCTTTCTGATTATGGAATGACTGCTGTGTATGTTTTATTAGGAATTGGTTCGATTACTTTGATGTATCAATGGAGAAAGCGTAGAAAAAAAAGAACAGAATAGTTATCAATTGACTTTCTTATTTTAGTTAAATTGCTAAAAATTATAGTAAAATAAACGTAATGACAAAAGATATTCAATTTTCTGGAGAAGCTAAAAAGGCATTAGAGTTAATCAGTGAAACGGATAAGAATATTTTCATTACAGGAAGGGCAGGTACTGGTAAATCTACCTTGTTGGAACATATTATCCGAACAATGGGAATCGATATGGTAGTACTTGCTCCTACAGGAATTGCAGCAATCAATGTAAAAGGAGAAACCATTCATTCGTTTTTTCGATTGAAGCCTGGATATGAATTGGAAGAAGCTCTTCATTTGGCAATTGGTCGAGAAAAAGCCGAACGTTATAAGCAACTCAAAACAATTTTGATTGATGAAATATCAATGGTAAGGGCAGATTTGCTAGATGCCATTGATGTTTTTTTACAAAAAGCCCGAAAAAACTTTGAACCATTTGGTGGAGTACGCATGATTTTTTTGGGAGACCTTTATCAATTACCTCCTGTGCTTACTAATGACCAAAAAGAACAATTTTTTGAAGAATATACTTCTCCTTATTTTTTCTCAGCAAAGGTTTTCCATCAAAAGGATTTATTTACTCCTGTTTTTCAACTAGAAAAGATAGAGCTCACAAAGATTTACCGCCAAACTGATCAACGTTTTATTAACTTTTTAAATAAGATCAGAAATAAAACAATTACTGTTGAAGAACTTGGTCGACTCAATAAATTAGTCAAGCCAAACTTTATGGCAGGAGGTGAAAAAAACTGGATTTACCTTGTTGCCACAAATAGCCAAGCCAAAGAAATCAATGAACATAAACTAGAAGAAATTAAGAAACCCTTGCTTTCCTTTGAGGCTTCTAAATCTGGAGATGTTTCAAATCTTCAGCCCAATGATCACGAAATTATTGTCAAAGAAGGTGCACAAGTCATGTTTTTGAATAATGATATGGAAAGAAGATGGGTAAATGGAACCTTAGGCACAATTACTTCTCATTATGTAGAAACAGTAGAAGGTGTGGAGCGAGAAGGTTTGGTAGTCTCACTTGAGAATGGGAGAGAAGTTGTTGTCTTTCCATATACTTGGGAGCTTTCCAAATATGAATATAAGAAAGGAGAGTTTGTAAGAGAAGAAATAGGAACATTTACACAAATGCCTCTTAAATTGGCTTGGGCAATCACCATTCACAAAAGCCAAGGAAAAACATTTAATAATGTAGTAATTGATTTGGGTAGAGGAAGTTTTGCACATGGACAGTCTTATGTAGCACTTAGTAGGTGCACAAGCTCTGAAGGCTTGGTATTAAGAACACCCATTCGACCTTCTGATGTAATTGTAGATGGTGTAATTCAACAGTTTATGAAATAAAATATTGTTTTTGGAGGTTCTTTTTTTTAGCTTGCTCCTTAAATCAAAAGCTATATGAATATGAAAAAGGCATTTTTAATCTTTTGTCTATTCTTTGGGGTACAATTTGTATGGGCAAGTACTAATTCCTCATTATTTACAGTTGATGAAGAGCAATTGAAGTCTGATTTCTCAGAATTAACTTTTTTAGAAAATAAGTTACAAACAGTCTCAGTTGAACAACGAGAAGAATTGGTGACAATTGCCGTTCAACAGTATACTGGTTCTACAGAAATTGCAAAAGGGACAACTTTGGCATTAGCTACAGAATCTAATACACAAGCATTTTTCATAGGAATGTGTTGTTCTCCTATTGCAATTATTGACTTGTTTGCTGATACTGATATGTCAGAAGACATAGGTTTATCTTTTGATACTGATGAAGAAGAATATTCTTGTTATGCAGGAGGTATTGTTGGCTTAACAATTATTGCTTTGGTTACATGGGCTATTGTTGAGAATTATTAGTTTTTACACTAAAATAAATTTGTAGCAAACATGAAAAAGATATTTTTAATCCTTTGCTTATTCTTTGGGGTACAATTTGCATGGGCAAGTACCAATTCTTCATTATTTACAGTTGATGAAGAACAATTGAAGTCTGATTTTTCAGAATTAACTTCTTTAGAAAATAAGTTACAAACTGTGTCAGTTGAACAAAGAGAAGAACTAATGAAAATAGCTGTTCAACAATATACTGGTTCTTCTGAATTTACATCTGGTACAAGCTTGGCATTGGCTACAGAGTCTAATACAGGAGCTTTTTTTATAGGTCTTTGTTGTTTTCCTGTTGCTATTTTGGATATGATGGAGTGGGGTGATACTTACTTTATTGATGATCTTGTAGGAGACATGGACAGTGAAGAAGAAGGTTATTGTTATATGGGAGGAATTACAAGTTTAGCTGTAATTGCTTTAGTTGTTTGGATAGCATCTGAAAGTTATTAGCTTCATAGCATAAGAAAAGACATAAAAAAACACCTTTTGAGTAAAATCAAGAGGTGTTTTTTTATGCCTTTTCTTTTCGAAAATGTTAATATTTTAATATAAAATTGAATTTTTCTGTTTACGATTAATTACTCCATTTGATAATCAAGTGTATAAATTAATTAATAGAATCAAATTTAATGAGAAGAAACGCACTTATCTTAGGTTGTTTACTGGCTGGTTTTTCAATGATGGGACAATCAGTTGAAGAAGTAAAAGAATCTTTTTCAGAACAAGAACCACTTACAATTACCACAGAATTTGGGAATTTTTCTGCCAATCTAAATAAAATAGAGTCCACATCCTTATTTACTTATTACTTTGGAGAGTTAGCTAATGAAGAAGGGACTGTTGAATTTAATATTCATGAAAATAGGCTAGCTGGTGAAATTGTATCAGGACACCATACCATTGTGATTCAAGATACAGAACAAGGAAGAGTAGCTAAAAGATACCATAATGATGGAGCACATTGTGACTTTGAAAAGCCAAAAGAAAAGCAAGAAAGAGTGATTAATGATGCAACAATTCCTGCTGGTGTAAATGTGAACCAGTTGGAGAGTAATCCTTCTGCTGACTATATTCTTTACCTTGATATGGATGGAGAAATTGTGACAGATCCTCACTGGATTAATCAGTCAAATAGAGATCAGTTAGTTGATGGGAAAGGAGTTGTGAATGATCCAAATATTTCTGATCAGGTAAAGTATCAAATTTGGCAAACAGTTAGTGAAGATTACCAACCATTTAATATTAATGTTACGACCAATCGTGCTGTTTTTGAAAGTAAGAATTATGATAAAACTCAGATGGTCATCATAGGAACTGAAAATAATAATTGGTTGAAGTTTTCAGATGCAGGAGTGGCAAGAGTAGGAGGTTTCACAGCTTCTAATTCTCCTTGTTTTGCATTTACAGGAGGAGTAGGAAAAGGAGCCAAGAATTTGGGAGAAGTATCTTCTCATGAGGCAGGTCATACTTTTGGATTGTTACATGATGGTGTGAATAGTAGTGGTTATTATGAGGGTCATGGAAATTGGGCTCCAATCATGGGAGTCGCTTATTATAAAGATGTTTCTCAGTGGTCTAAGTGTGAGTATCAAAATGGAAGCGATGAGTCATTTCCTTTTAGTGGAGTGAATCAAGATGATGTTCAAATGATTACAAATGTCTCTGGTTTTAGAGTAGATGATCATGCAAATACTACAACAAATGCTTCTCTTTTAATTACGGATAATGGTACTGTAAACAAAGAATCAAATTGGGGAGTGATCGAAACAGCTAACGATGTGGATGTTTTTGAATTCACAACAAATGGTGGAGCTGTAAATATAACTTTTGAGGGAGCAAAACCTTTATCAAACTTAGATATTGAGGTTAAATTATTAAATGCAAATGGTAATGTAATCAATACATTTAACAACCCAAATAATCTTTCTGTTACTGTAAATACACAATTAGCAAGTGGTACATATTATCTACAGGTTGATGGAGTAGGAGAGGGAAATCCTTTGAATACTGGGTATTCTGATTATGCTTCTTTGGGTTATTATGAGATTTCAGGTACAATCTCAAATGTTGTAGCTGCACCTTTCATTTCTTTTACAAGTCCAGTAGACAATCAAAAAATAGAACTTTCTTCTTTGGTTGAACAAGTATTAGTAGTAGAAGCAAATGCTGAAGCTGGTGTAAAGGAAATTGTATTTGTAATAGAGGGAGAGGAATTAACTGCTCAATTGATTAAAGGAGTATATACCGCGAACTGGTTGCCAAATTCTTATGGTAAATATACCGTAGAAGCTCAAATTACCGATAATAATGATGTTACAAATTCTTAGAAAATCAATATTGAATTAGTAGCAGCTATTTCTTTACAAGTATTAAAAGTAGATGGAATTGGAGAGTCTATTTGTAATGATACAGTTACAGGTTCTGTCACTTTGAAAAATACTGGGTATGAAGCTGTGAATAGTTTTGATTTGGATGTGGTATTGGATAGGAAAATTATCAAGTCATATCCTTTGAATGTTACTTTTGAAGCAGGAGAAATCAAGAAAATTGATCTCACAGATATTCCATTAAATTATTCAGGTGATCAACAAGAATTTGCCTTTGTGATCAAAGAAATTAATAATGAAAAAGCAGTTCCAAATAACTTAGAGAATGAAGTAGCAATTTCTGACATTACTCATAATGGAGAAGTATTTAAGCTTTCTGTGACAAGAAATGCTCAAAATGTAAATATGGGTTTTCAAGTTGTAAATGATGGACAAGTTTTATCTTCTTTTAATGCCAATAACTACTCTGAGGATGATGGGAGTAACTACAACTATTCTTTTTGTCTAGTATCAGATTGTTATGAGATTGTAACACAAGACCTTTTGGTAGAAGAAGGTTGTACGATTCAAGATTGGGATGCAAACAAAGAATATTCTGGAATTGGTCTACAAGTAATGTATGAAGGAAAACTATATAAAGGTTTGTCTACAATCATTCCTGCAGGTTCAAATCCAGTATCTTCTGGTTTTTGGTACACATTAAATGAAACTTGTCCAGGTACAAATGGAGCTTTGTCTTATCGCATTTATGATGCAACAAATACAGAACTTCATAATGTGACAGTGGCTCAGTATACAGGAACATCAATACACGAAATTTGTAACGATAGAGAAGAAACCTATGTTGTACATTACAATGGGAATGGAAATGATACAGGTATTATCCCATCTAATAACAAACAATACATCACTGGAGAACAAGTGACTATTGGCAGTAAGGAAAGTTTAAAGAAAACAGGATATACTTTTGTTGGTTGGAATACTGAAGCAGATGGAACAGGAGATTCTTATTCATTTGCAGATCAATTCATTATCAGTTCTAATGTAACATTGTATGCTCAGTGGGATAAGGTAACAGAGGTGTTGGATACTTTTTCTCAATCAGTTGTATTGTATCCAAACCCAACAGAAGGTTTGATGACAATAAAAGCTAGTGGAGAGTTTTTGGCTAGATTAACCAATATAAATGGACAGCAAATTGATGCAAAAGAAGCAATCAATAATTCAATTACTTTCAATATATCCACTCTAACAAGTGGAGTGTATTTGGTAGTAATTACTAATGCAGAAGGGGCGTTTATTAAACGAGTGACTAAGTTGTAATTAACTATTTCTTCTAAAAGTAAAAGCCTTTTGATATATGATTCAAAAGGCTTTTTTTAGGACTATATAACAATATTACTCACTTAAAATTCCGTACAAATCTTTCCAAAAGCTAAAGTGATGATTTCCTTCTTTGATAATTAATAAAGGAATATCATGTGTTCTTTCTAGCAAGCTTTCAGAAACAGAGCCCATCAATGTTGCTTCTAAGTTCCCTTTTCCTTTGGCTCCTACTACCAATAGATTCACATCTTTCTTTTCTGCAATTTTTAGTAAGGTATCACCAATATCTGTTTCATCATTTAGTGTGAAATCTGGAACTACTGTGTCACCTAGACTGATTTCTTTGGCGAATTGCTTATAATTCTGCACAGCATTAATTCTCATAATTTCAGCAAAATCTTCATGTGTCTTTCCTGTAGTATAAAAACCAGTAGGAACTTCATAAATATGCTCACAAATCAATTGACCTTCATTATTATTCACAATAGCTTGTGCTTGTTCAAGAGCCTTTTGAGAGTATTCTGAAAAGTCAGTAGGAGCAATTACTTTTTTGTAATCTGTACTTGCATTATCAGGAATAACCAATACACTACAAGGAACTTTTCGAATTAGTTTTCGGTGAGATACATTTTCTCTTACCAATCCATTTTTCTTTCCTACAATCAACAAATCAAATTCATTGTTACGAATCAATTTTACAATTTCTTGAATAGGGTTTCCTGTCAATGCCTTAAATTCTACTTTGGTATCTAGCAAGCCTAAAGGAATAAGTTCTTGCACCATTTTCTCCAAATAATGGTCATCAATGTTTTTGACAAGGTTTGGGAATTCTAGTAAAATCTCTGCAGGAACAGAAACTTCTTGATGAACATTTACAAAAGTCACTTTTTCAGGTGACAAAATAGAAACTAATGCTTTTGCATGTTTTAAAACAGTTTTATCTGATTTTGAAAAATCTAACCCAACGAGTATATTATTAAATGCTTCCATCTTATTTGTGCTTTAAGTGATTGATTATGATACAAATGTAGAGGAAGCATTTATTTGTTTTTGTGACAAAAGTAATGTTGGTTTATGATTATTATTTTTTGAAAAACTGATGAATATCAATTTTTATAAAATGTTAAAAATGAAAAAAGTCACCTCTATTTGAGATGACTTTTTTATTATTATTACTCCAAAAGGCTATTTACATTAGGTAGCCAATCATTATCATAACAAAACTCAGCTTTTTCTGGTGTATCTACTAAGTGAATGTTCTGAGCATCACATTTAATTTTTACTACATCACCCACTTTAATTTTATTTTCCAATTTCTTAAAGTAAGCATCTAATGTTCCTGTGTTTAGGTTTTGAGTCAACTGTCCATCAAAAGGCATTTCTAACCACATGATTTCTTTTGCCTCTACATCCAATACCCCAAAAACTAATCCTTTGGTGACACTCTGTTGAATACGCACTTGGTGTTGTACATCAGCAGGGTTGTAAGCTACTCCTTTGTTTGTAATCTTCATTGGATATTTACTATTCATCCAACCCACTACAAGGTTTGGAGAAAGGCTTCCACTCGTGAAGGCATTACAAGTAAAGATAACTTGCTTGGCTTTCTTCTTTTGCAATACATCAATATCAATGTCAATATATTCTGCTGTTCCAATTTTTTCAGGAATGCTTTGAATATCTCCACTATGTTGACAACCAGCAATTGTAAGTCGAGAATAAGAACAGTGTTGAACATTATTTGTCCCATAAACCACTCTACAACTTAAGTCCATATCCAAGTGTTGTGCTTTCAAGCCTTCACCCCATTGCATAAACAAACGAACAGAACTTCCTTCTACTGGGAATTTTGTCCCCATTAAAGTAGAGAAACTATCTTGTACAGTCTCTGCTCTATCTCCAATAGCCAATGGAATCTTGAACAAATCAGGAGAAATGTATGCACGTTTGACATTTGTCTCTTCTTGCATATAATGGTATTCCATTGTTTCCAAGGTCAATTTCTTCAATAAATCCTGTGTCTTTTTTACATCTTTTTCAGAATACATTGACAACAATTTATGTTTAGGAATTGCCTTATTGATTCCCCCCAAAGGTTGTACACTTCTCATTCCTTCTTTTTCGAAATAAGGCTCTGCATACATATTCAATGTGAATAATAAACGAGGAGGAATTGAAGAGGCTACTTCTTGAAAATGATTTAAGGTTGTTTCTGCCCCAAACCATAATACATTGGCAAATAAACTTCTTGCAAAGACACTTGGGCGTTCCTTTAACAAAGCAAATGTCTCTTTGGAATCATAAGAAAGACGAGCCTGTTCGTATTTTGCTTGCCATACATCATACTTTTTGTGATAAAATGTATCCATCAATACAGCCAAGTTTTCAAAACCTTGTTTCTTACTATATTCAGCCAATCTCAAAGCACGGATAACACGTACCCAAATTTCGCGTTTTGGGTGCATCATTTCACACTGCTTTTGTACAGGCATATCCAAGTTGTTCAACCATTGAGCATACATTCTACAAGCTTTTCGCCCAAACTTCAGTTTTAACTCATTTAAAGCATTATTTAAATTGTCTTGGCGTTTATTATCAGAAATATAACCATAGTTCATAGAAGCATTTTTCGTGATTCTTCTTTTTAAAACAGTTGGTTCGACAATTCTCAAATAACTTGTATGTTTATACCATAAATACCTCAAAATATCTTGTGGAGAACCAAAACAAGCATTTGCCTTTTCCCATTGCTCATGTTCTACCAAAATATCAATAACCAACATCATTGTTTCTTTCATGACAATGTTCACTCCTTGAGGTAAGTCATAATGTTTCAATAACATTTTCAAGCTATCTACTTGTGTACCATCCAAAGCCACAGGAGAAGCTAATAAGCTGTTGAAATAATGTGCTACCTCAGCTTCTCCCCATAATTTTAATACTTTGCTGTCATCTCGTTTCTCTGAACTTAATTCTAACTTTTCAGCTTCGAAAGGTGTTCCACAATAAGGACAACCATTATATCTATCCAATTGGAATGAATCCGAAGGAATGAAGTGACCACAAGCCAATGTGTTTCCTTTTGTGACAGATTGCAAACCAAAAAGATTGGTGAAAAAGGTTTTGAAATGATCCGAAATAGACTCATTTGTAGGGATTTTCCAGTTTTTGATTAATGGAGTCCAGTTTTTCTTGACACCCATTACCTCTTCTAGCATATCCAAAATCAATAAATGATAGTGAGGAGAAATGCCATTTAAGGCATGTAATAAATCCTCATCGAACGTAAAACCCAACTTTTGACAATGAGCCAACAAAGTTGTGCTTTGTTCATTCATCTGTTGTACTTTATTTACATTAGGAACATAAATAGCTCCTTGACGCAAAGCAACTTTTAAAATGTCAGTGTTCTTGTTCATAATATTACATTTAATAGGTTGAAAATAAGGCAGGTAATGAATAGGCTAATTTTTTCCTAAAACTGTATGAAGTAAGTCTATTTTGACCTGCCCAATATTTTTTAGTGAGATGAATGGGACTCGAACCCACATTTACATGCTGGAAACCAATTTTTAGCAAGTAAGCTCATCTTGTCCCTGTTGTTGAGGGAAATCAATAAACTGCTTTTACCAGTTCATCTCGTTTGTAAGATAGGAAGGATTCGAACCTTCATTCTGCTGGAACCAATTTTTAGCAAGTAAGCTTATCTTGTCCCTGTTGAGGGAAATCAATAAACTGCCTTTAACCAACCGTGTTACCAATTACACCACTATCTCAAGTTTGTAAGACAGGTAGGATTCGAACCTACGACCTTGAGTACCCTAATTTGAAGTAAGTCTATCTTGACCATTTTCTGATGATTGATAAACTCAAAACCTCATGCTCTACCAGACTGAGCTACTGTCTTATGTGTATTTTGTGGAGTGGACGGGACTCGAACCCGCATCTTCTGCGTGGAAAGCAAAGAAGTAAGTTTTTATTGACCAATTGTTACATCGGTAAGCTAAAGACTATAAGACATTTTACCACTTAAACTACCACCCCAATTTTTTTAATAATATGCAAGACAGGTAGGACTCGAACCTACGACCCCAAGATTAACAAAGGATAAGAAGTAAGTCTATCTTGACCATTTTCTGGTAAGTGATAAACTAAACCGTCTTGTGCTCTAACCAACTGAGCTACTGTCTTGTGTATTAATAAATAAGTATGTTAAGTACTTGTCATTAGTCTTATTCCCTAATCGACATTTCAAAGGTGAGAGTGAAGTGCGTAGTCTTTTTGCGTAGTGAAAAAAAGAATAAAAAAATATTAATATAATTTGATTATTTTTGTTTTAATTGTTTGATTTTCAGTTGTTTGATTGTGCTTGTGGTTTTTTGTTTTTTGTGAAAAAAATTAACACAAATGGTGTTTGTTTGTTAGAAAGAGCAAAATAGGCATTGTTTAAAAGTAAATATCAACTGTAAAAGAAAGTAATATGTTGAAAAAAGTCCTTTCCATAATATTTGGTGTTCTATTAATTTTAGGAGGCATAGGGCACATTGCATCTCCAGAGTTTTATTCGCCAATGATTCCAAGCTTTATCCCAGAATGGCTTGCGAATGCTTTGGCTGCGATATCAGAACTTATTATTGGGGCATTATTATTATTACCAAAATATCGCAAGCAAGGGTGGTTATTGTTTATGTTGTTGATGATTGCTTTCCTTCCTATTCATATTTGGGATGCATTCAAAGAAACTCCTGTCATAGGACCACATCCAATTCCAACAATTAGAATTGTTTTTCAATTTGTATTTATCTTTTTGGGGTGGAAGTTTTCAAGAAAGGAAATATTGTCAAATGAAAGTGTTTCAGGTAACTAAGAAAGTTATCCATTAAAATAAGTAAGCATTTATTTCTCTTTATTTTTAGTTATCTTCAAAGAATACTAAAAACTATACATACAATAATGAGATACAGCTTACTTATTTCTTTTTTGGTGCTATTTTTATGTGCTTGTCAAGAAGAAACAAAACACAAGCCAATAGGCTTTGATTATGAGGCATTTGAAAAAGATCCAAATGCAAAAAAATACAAGCAAATTTATGAGGAAGAATTATACTACACAAATGGTAGTACTAATGTAGATTCGATTCGAGCAATACACATGTTGAATTCTGCTCAAAGAAAACAACAACGTGTTTCAGCCAACAAAGAAAGTTTTGCAAATGGTAAGATTGGAGGTACATGGTTTGAACGTGGTCCTACTAATGAAGCAGGTGATTTACGTGAAGTAGATTATGATCCAACCAATGATGACTTATATGTCATGAGTACTGCTGGTAATGTTTTTAAAGGAAATTTAAATGGTAATTCTTGGGAAGTTATCAATGATAAGGTAAGATTCAATTCAAATATCTTAAACCATGTCAAGAAAAATGGAACGGATCGATTGATTGCTGTATATGATATCACAAGTGATCAAGAAAATAAGATTCCTCGCTATTCTGATGATCAAGGACAAACTTGGACTTTGGCAACTGGATTTGATAATCAATTTTACGATCATTGGGGAAGTCCCAAGAAGATGATTGAACTTGATGGAGGTAGAATATTGTATTATCTCGTTCAAACTTGGAAAGATAGTCCTTGGGGGAGTGCCATGGAAATCTATAAATCTACCGATTGGGGAGCTTCTTATACACCTGTATTATCTGCTGCTGCACGTTCTACTTCTTTTGAAGACTTTGATATGTGGAAACCCACAAATGCTGATGTAATTTATGTGGTAGACAATGATGATAAAAGATTCTACAGTATTTCTACCAATACAAATGATGGAACACATACCATAAGTAGTGGACAAGATATTAGTGGTTTGGGCAATGGAGACGTTAAAGTATCCGGAAGATATGTTAGTAATAACAATGTAACTTTCTATGCACTAGTTGATGGATATTCTGTGTATAAATCAACAAATGGTAGCTCTTGGTCTTTCAAAAGTGATGTTTCTGTCAATGGTGATAATGTTGATATTTTTAGAAATGTATTCATAGCAAATCCTCTGAATAATGATTTGTATATGGGAGGTTTCCAGTTTTATAAAAGTGCAGATGAGCGTAATTGGACTCAGCAATATTCTTATTGGTGGACATATTATGATGAGAATATTCCATTAGCACAACGTAAAGACAATTTGCATGTAGATATGATGGAAATGGAATTTTTTAGAAAAAATAACAATACTCCTTTTTTGATTATCCTAAATCATGCAGGTATTTATGTTTCTTATGACGACATGAAAACAACAACAAATTTAGGGTTGAATAACTTAAATGTTGTCACTCTTTATGATCATGCTACTGCTCCTGATGGAACTATTTACTTTGGAGCTCAAGACAAAGGAACATTTTTCAATAATTCTAATAATAATGCTACTACTAGTATGATTGTCTCTCAAAACACAACAACAGGAGATGGAATGAGAGAATTATTTTTCAATAATGGTAAGTCTTGGTTTGGTTTCTTGCAAAATGGTGACATGGTATGTAAGGCTGATAAAAATCAAGCAGATGAAGAATATTGGCAAGTACCTGGTAATGATATTCCTGGATGGATTAATCCTGTAGAAAATCATCCAGATCCTGCTGCCAAAAAGTGTTATGTTGCAGGAGGTAACCTTAATGGAGGTAGTGGTTCTTATTTGATTTTGATGGAAGTTTCATGGACAGGTAACGGAGATGATTTAAGATGGAACCCAAGTCAGTTCAATTATGATTTTAAAGCGAATTCTAGAGATAGAAATTCTGTGATTAAGGCATTAAGTGCTTCTACTGCTGATTATAATCGTTTGTATGTTGCCACAAATGATGGTACATTCTTTACTTCAAAAGATGCAGGATCTTCATGGACAAAAAGCTCTTATGATATTCCTAACTCTCTAAAACCTTGGGATATTATTGTTTCTCCAACAGATGCAGATAAAGTGTTTTTATGTGGTACAGGTTGGGATAATACAGGAGTTTATTTCTCTACAAATGCAGGGCAAAGTTTTGAAGCATTAAGCACAAATGCTCCTCAAGCTACTTATTTTGATATGGTGCTTTCTGCAGATGAAAAAATATTATTTGCTGCCACTTCCGAAGGACCTTATGCTTATGTATTTGAAGATTCAAAATGGTATAATATTGGTGGTAATAGTACTCCTTTTGTAGATTATCGCTCTGTTGAGTTCATTGAAAGTATTGAGACAGTACGTTTTGGAACATACGGACGTGGTGTTTGGGATTTCTCTATGCAAGAAAGAATTTCTTCTACAGAAGAAGTGACACAACTAACAATTCAAGCATATCCTAATCCTTTTGTAGATGTAATTCATATTTCAGGAATTCAACAAGGATTGGTGAAGATGTATAATGAAACTGGAAAAAAGGTACTAGAACAAAGTATTGAAACTTCTATTGATACTAAAAATCTACCAAAAGGAATTTACTTTTTGCATGTCAAATCAGAGAATACTATATATAAAGTTAAGTTGGTAAAATAACCCTTTAACGAAATCTAAAACAAAAAGCCTCTACAATAATCTTGTAGAGGCTTTTTGTTTTTATAAAGAAATATTCAGTTTAACTCAATCTATGATAGGAGGTTAAAGTACCCTTTGCAGGGTATTTTGTCTAACAAAATTTACCACTATTTGATAAGTTTCTAAAGTGTATGTAAATTTGTTTAGAATTAAACTAAATAAGATTAGTAGAGATGGGATTGAATGTGTTGTATGCAGATGCTCAAACGTTGGCAAGAATTGGTATGAAAAACTTACTAATGGCAACAGAAGGAGTAGAATCTGTAAGTGTTGTATCTAATTCTAATGAATTAGAGTTGTCATTAGAAGCTCAATCATTTGATATACTAGTTATTGACTATCATCAAGAAGGAGTTTTTTCGGCAGATACTATTTTTGTGCTCAAGAAAAGATATCCCGAATTACAGGTATTGGCCATTTCTGATGATAAACTGGAAAGTAGGGTATTACAAATATTAGAATCTGGAGTGAATGGTTTTGTTACTAGATCTTGTAGTGAAGGAGAAATTAAAAGGGCTGTATTGGCAGTGGCAAAAGGTGAGAAGCTTTTTTGCGATAAAGTTTTGAATATTATTCTTCACAAAAGCTTTTCTAAAGAAGAAAATTGCGAATCTTCTAACCTTACAAATAGAGAAATAGAGATTACAAAGCTTATTTCGGAAGGAATGACCAACAAAGAAATTGCTACAAAACTTTTTATCAGTCATCATACAGTACATACTCATCGCAAAAACATTATGAAAAAACTAGGTGTGAGTACAGCAAGTGAACTAACCATTTATGCAATTAATACTGGAATCATAACATTATGATGGTAATTGTGTCCCTTATCTATGGTATTTTGAGGGTGTGTCTTACATTTTTACTTGGAAATTGTCCGGTATATCCTTTGATTTGTCTTGTTATTTAGAATTAGCCTAAATAAAAATTGATAAAATAAATACGAAACCAAAATGAAGAAGAACTTACTATCACTTGTATTGACTGCTGTTTGTAGTCTTTTATATGCACAACAAGATGTAACTGTATCAACAGGTGCAGGATATGCTGATGATGTTTATTATAGTTTAGAAAATGGCGTGGTGAAAACCTCTGCTAGAAATGCTTGGGATTTAGCCTTTGATGTATCTGCAAGAGGAGCTGATGTTTTGATTAATGAAGCAAATGGAGTGAACTTATATCTGTATGGCACAGAGGCAAGTGAGTATGCTACAGTAGATACTACTGGTTTTCTGTGGGCCGCTCGTTATAATGCAGATACCGCATGGAATGCTGGTGCATTTGGTGAGTGGTACACTTACAATTTCATTACCCATACACTTGCAGGAAATAATGTATATGTATTACAGTTAGCTGATGGTTCTTATAAGAAAATTATTGTAGAGTCTTTGATTGGTGGTACTTATACATTTAAGTATGCTGATTTGGATGGAGAGAATGAAGTTTCTTCAACAATTAAGAAGGTAGATTATGCAAACAGAAATTTTGCATACTATGCTATTGGTACTGATCAAGCACATGATTTAGAACCAGATAATGCTACTTGGGATATTGTTTTTACAAGATATGTTGTAGACTTTGGTTTTCATACAACAGGTGTTTCTGGAATCTTGTCTAACGCAGGTGTTCAGTCAGAAGAAATTGTTGGACATGTTGATGAAGCAGCTTATACAGAAGAAAATTTATCTGATGATATTTCTATTGTTGGGTATGATTGGAAGTCTTATGATTATCGAACAGGTATTTATTCTATTGACGATAGTTTGACTTATTATGTGAAAAGCCTTGATGGTGAGGTTTACAAACTTGTATTTACTGGGTTTGGTGGTTCTGCTACTGGTGATTATGAATTTACACAAGAGATATTAACAACCACTAATGTGGTGGAAGGAGAGAGTTCTAATAATGTAGCTATTTATCCAAATCCTGCTACAGATGTTGTAAATATTGTCGCAAATGCTGGAGAGAATGTGACAATTGTTAGTGTGACTGGTGCTGTAGTATATGAAGGCAATGATGTACAAATTGATGTAACTGGTTTTGATGCTGGGGTGTATGTAGTGAATGTTGGAGGTTTACGTCAAAAGCTTATTGTAAAGTAAAGATTAGGTATATATGCAAATTCCCTCCTTTGATTTTTTTGATTTCAAAAGGTCATGGAGGGCTTTTCTGTTTTGAATACAACTAATGTCTTTTTCTAACCTAAGCCACTATCATGAAAAAGGGTTTATATCCATCAATACTTGTTATCTTACTAAGCATTTTTTCAAGTACATTCTCTTTGGGGCAGTCTCGCATTACTGTCTTTGCAGAAGACTCTGTGTCTTTAATGTCTTATGCTCATGTAAAGTTTACTTGCTTAACTTGTAATACAGGTAAAACAACCGCTTTCATTCTAACAAATGACAGAGGAATTGCTACTAATCCTTTTGATGCTTCAACCCAAATTCATATCAAACTTCTGGGATACAAAGATTTGATAGATACTTTGGCTCAAGGACAATCACAGAAATATTATTTACAACAAAGTTCTGTCACGCTCAATGAAGTAGTAATTACTGCACAATATTCTTCTAATAATCCAGAAAAGGCTGTTCACAAAGTAAAAATTGTAGATAGGAAAAGAATTGAAGCCCAAGGAGCTGTCACTTTGAGAGATGTATTGACCAATGAAACAAATATTCGCATTTCTCAAGATAATGTACTGGGAAGTAGTACAAGTATTCAGGGACTTTCTGGGCAAAATGTCAAAATATTAATTGATGGTGTACCTGTAATTGGTCGATTGGGAGGAAATATTGATTTGAGCCAAATTAATCTCAATAATATTGAGCGAATTGAAATTATTGAAGGTCCTCTTTCTGTAGAATATGGTACAAATGCTTTGGCAGGAACTATCAACCTAAACACCAAAAAAAAATCTAAATACAACTATGATTTGGGGCTAAATACCTATTATGAAACAGTAGGTCAATACAATATTGATGGACAAGTATCTTGGCACAAAGGAAAAAATTCTATTGTAATGACAGGAGGACGAAATTACTTTGATGGCTGGTCTACTACTGATAAATTTATTGATTTTTCTACATCAAATATAGCTGATACAAATCGTGTAAGTGAATGGAATCCCAAAGAACAATATTTTGGTCAACTTCAATACATTCGAGAAATCAGCAATCTAAAACTTCGCTATGCCTCTAGCTACTTTGAAGAAACAATTACCAATAAAGGACTGCCAAGAAAACCTTTTTATGAGACTGCTTTTGATGATTATTATTATACCCAACGATTTGATAATACACTTTCTTTGAATGGAAAAGTAGGGAAAAATGGAAATCTTAATATGATCTTTTCTTACAATGACTACAAAAGAAGAAAGAATACTTTTTATAAAAACTTAATAACACTTGAAGAGCTACTAACAGAAGCTCCTTCTGACCAAGATACTACATTATACAACCTAATAATGGCAAGAGGTTCTTATAGTACTTCAAATGATTCTTCAAAGTTTAATTATAGTGTTGGTTATGATATCAATGTGGAAACAGGAATTGGTCAAAGAATTAAAAATAATGAGCAACAAATAGGGGATTATGCAATTTTTGGAAGTGCAGAATATTGTCCAATTAAAGAAATTACAATCAGACCTGGAGTAAGGTATTCACATAACACATCATATCCTGCTCCACTTACTCCATCATTAAATATTCGCTATAAATTCAGTAAGTCTTATACATTAAGAGCTTCTTATTCAAGAGGCTTTAGAGCACCCTCAATCAAAGATTTATATTTCAATTTTGTAGATATCAACCACGATATCCAAGGAAATCCAAATTTAGAAGCAGAAACCTCAGATAACTATGCTGTTTCTACTACTTGGCAAAGAGTAAACAGAGGAAAAATTTACAAGGCAAACTTCTCATTATTCTACAATGATATTTCTGATTTGATCACATTGGCAATTGGTGAAGGAACCTCTTATTCTTATTTCAATTTGGAACAATACAAAACATTAGGAACTCAGCTCAATATGGAATTTAGTATTGAACATTTCAAAGTTTCAATTGGTGGTTCTTATACAGGAGTTTACAATTCATTGTCTAGTACCGAAGGAGGCGGAGGAAAACCATATAATTATTCACCAGAGGTTCGTTCAAGTGCTTTGTATAATTTCAGAAAATGGAATTTGCAAGTAGCAGGTTTTTACAAGTACACAGGAAGTGTAGTTGGCTATTATTTGGATGATGAGGATGCCGTTCAACAAAGCTTTTTAGATGATTTTCATACCTTGGACTTTACCATAACCAAGGGTTTTTGGAAGAATAAAATCAAATGGACAATTGGTGGAAAAAATTTATTAGGAGTACAAAATATTCAATCTACTGGAGCTACTGGAGTACACTCATCAAATACTGGTGTAGTTGCCATGAGTTGGGGTAGAAGTATTTTCACTGCTCTTAAAATTAATTTGAATGATGAAGTATTTACAAAAAAGAAAACCCATGATAAATAGATTGAACACTTTATTATCTGTTTTGCTTTGCTCATTTGTATTTTTTGCCTGTGAGAAAGAAGAAGTAGCAATCCAACCAAATAACAATGGAGGGGGAGGAATTAGTAACCCAGTTGATACAACTACTCAAATAGGAGGTGATTCTATCATTCAAATAGGACCAGGTTTATTGACTGTAAGTAGTGTAGATGTTGAGGGTGATTATAAATACCAAGTGTTTTATGATCTGGAAACAAATAAGGAAATTAGTAGAAACCTAAAAACAGTTTGGGATTTGGCCTTTGAAACTTCTGCCACTGGAAACCATGTGGTATTGAATAGTTCAAAAGCAATGCAGGTATATCATACAGGTAGTACTGATTTTTCTATAAAATTTGCTACTCCAAAATCAGGTTGGGTTTGGGATGAACCCAGTGGAAACTTAGATTCTACAGCTATTGGAGATTGGGAAGGAAAGAATGAAGTATATGTGATTGATTTGGGCTATGATGAGAAAGGTCAGCTTCAAGGTTACAAAAAGATGGTAATTGAAAGTATAACAGATGGAATATATAAAATTAAGTATGCAGACCTTGATGGTTCAAATACTGGAATAGTTTCTATTACAAAAGATACTGATTATAATTATGTGTTTTTCTCTTTTACAAATGGAGGGAATATAGTTACTGTAGAGCCACCAAAAGAGGATTGGGATTTAGTATTTACACAATACACACAGGTTTTTCATAATGAAGATCCTGCAACCTATTATTTGGTAACAGGTGTGATTCAGAACAGGTACAATACAACTGCAAAAGTTGTAGAAATGGAAAGCTTTGCAAATTTCTCATTAGAAAATACAAATGAATTGATACTAGAAGATCGAGTGAATGTATTGGGTTATGATTGGAAAAAATACGATTATGATTCAGGTACTTATACAATCTTTGTAGATAAGTATCATGTGGTAAAAGACTCTGAAGGCAATTATTATAAGTTGCGTTTTCTGGACTTTTATAATGAGTTGGGTAGCAAAGGAAAGATTACATTTGAATATCAACGATTGTAGTATTCTGTATATGTTTTTTTAATAAAAAGTGTTCTTTCAACTAGTTAGGGGATGATTGTAGAGACGATTCATAAATCGTCTCTGCATATTTTTATCGCTGTTCCCACTTATCAGTTTCAAGTACCAAGGCATAAAGCATTTTTTTCAATTCTTTCAGCTCTTTTGGATAAGGACTTTGTAGAGAAATCTTCTTTTGTTTTTCACCTTTGATAAAAGATAAATAAGCTTTTGGAGCATCTGTTCTTCTACTTTTGTATTCATCTTGAAATGCAAAAAAATTAGCAGTTTCAAAAGCAGTAGTCAACTTTGCAAATTCTTCTTTGGAGAGTGTACGTTTGTAATTTCCAATTAAGTCGATGTTCATCTCACCTTCAAGCGTTGCCTCTCCGTTTTCATTGATGACTAGTTCATAGACAGGACACTTTCCAAAGCACTTTGTTTCTTGCAAAACAAAACCATAAACCATCTTGTTTTTTTGAGACTTGTTGGTCGTAACACAAGCCATTGTAATCATTCCAAGTAATAAAAATAAACCAAAAACCCTTTTCATACGCTAATTTTATAAATCCTTTCCTTCAATTTAAGGATAATTCTTATCTTTAGTGTAATAAAAATCTGAAAATATGAGTAACCCATTATTAGAGAAATTTGATGCGCCCTTTGAAACGGCTCCTTTTGATAAAATTAAAAATGAACATTTTTTACCTGCTGTTCAAGAAGGAATTGCACAAGGAAAAGCAGATGTTGATAAGGTTGTAAATAATCCAGATCCAGCTACTTTTGAAAATACAATTGAGGCATTGGACAAAGCAGGAACATTAATCAATCGAGTTTCAAGCATCTTTTTTAACTTAAATTCGGCTGAAACAAATGATGAGATTCAGGCATTAGCACAAGAGATTTCTCCTTTGCTTTCTCAATATTCAAATGATATTTCTTTGAATGAGGCATTGTTCCAAAGAATCAAAACAGTGTATGAGCAAATGGATAGCTTGGATTTGAGTCCAGAACAACAAACTTTATTGAGCAAGACTTATAAAGGTTTTTCTCGTAATGGAGCAAACTTAGATGAGGAGGCAAAAGAAAAGTTAAGAAACTTGGATATGGAGCTTTCAAAAACTTCTTTGCTTTTTGGAGAAAATGTGTTGAAAGAAACAAATGCTTTTGAACTAGTTGTTGAGAATGAAGAGGACTTGGCAGGGCTTCCACAAGGAGTGAAAGATGCTGCAAAGATGACTGCTGAGCAAAAGGAAAAAGAAGGTTGGGTATTTACATTGGATTATCCAAGTTATGTTCCTTTCATGATGTATGCAGAAAATCGTGAATTAAGAAAAGAGCTTTTTATGGCATTTGCTTCTCGTGCATTCAAAGACAATGAGTTTAATAATGAGGCAAATGTTCAAAATATTGTTGCTTTGAGAGAGGAGAGAGCCAAGTTATTAGGATATAATGCACATTCTGACTTTGTATTGGAAGAGCGTATGGCTGGTTCTGCTGAGCGTGTTTTCTCATTCTTAGATGACTTATTAGTAAAGGCTAAGCCTGTTGCTGAGCAAGAATTAGAAACATTAAAAGCATATGCACAGGAGCAAGGACATGAAGGAGAATTGGCTCGTTGGGATGCTTCACTTTATACAGAAAAATTAAAGAAAGAGAAATTCTCAATTGATGATGAAACACTAAAACCATATTTCAAATTGGAGAATGTGGTAAATGGTGTTTTTGAGGTTGCAAATCGTTTATTTAACCTTTCTTTTACACAAAGAAACGACATTCCTGTATATCATGAGGAAGTTACTACTTATGAAGTAAAAGATAATAATGGAAGACATATTGGAGTCTTTTATGCAGACTTTTTCCCAAGAGAAGGAAAACGTGCAGGGGCTTGGATGACTTCTTATCGAAGCCAAAACAAAACAGGAGCAGAGGAGCAAAGACCTCATGTTTCGATTGTATGTAACTTTACAAAACCAACAGAGGACAAACCATCTTTATTAACATTTAATGAAGTAACTACATTGTTCCATGAGTTTGGTCATGCTTTGCATGGTTTATTGGCAGATACTACTTATGAAGGACTTTCTGGAACTAGTGTGTATTGGGATTTTGTAGAATTACCATCACAAGTATTAGAAAATTGGTGTTATGAACCTGAGTGTTTAGCATTATTTGCAACACATTATGAAACAGGAGAACCAATTCCTCAAGAATTTATTCAGAAGATAAAGGACAGTGCCAACTTTATGGAAGGAATGGCAACTTTGCGTCAATTGAGTTTTGGTAAATTGGATATGGCTTGGCATTCATTGCCTGCTGATGATAAGATTAGTGTAAGTGATTTTGAAAAGAAAGCAATGGAAGAAGCTAGTTTGATGTCTTCGATAGAAGGTGTCAATATGAGTTGTGCTTTCTCTCATATTTTCCAAGGTGGTTATTCTTCTGGGTATTATAGTTACAAATGGGCTGAGGTGTTAGATGCTGATGCTTTTGCTTATTTCCAAGAAAAAGGAATTTTCAATGAAGAAGTGGCTGAGAGCTTCCAGAAAAATATATTGTCAGCTGGAGGTAGTGAACATCCAATGACTTTGTACAAGCGTTTTAGAGGACAAGAACCTACTGTTGATGCTTTATTAAAAAGAGCTGGTTTGGCTTAGTTTGAAAAACATCATAAAAAAATGACAAAGAGACTGTTTCTGATGAAATAGTCTCTTTTTTGTTAAAACTCTGTTTTAATGATCATATAGACGATTTTAACTGTTAAGTCTTACTTAATAGGTTCTTTTTTATATTCTGTTAATACATAAAATATCTCTCTATTATTAATTTGTTTTTAATTAGAATTAATAAAAATAGTTTGTCTTGGAATTTTAATTCAAATGATCTTAATTTGTGTAATTTAAAATGAGTCTTAATAAGTTTAAGTAACATAAACAGTCATTGAATTACAAAAATTATAAAAATGAAAAGTACAATATTATCATCTGTTGGAATCTATCTTATATCATTACTTCTATTTTCTTGTAGTGGGGGAGAGAATAAAAATGTACAAAAAGTTGAAGTTGTAAAAGATGAAAAGAAAGATGTAAAAACAGAAAGAATTATCTCTCTGAAGGGGTCTTTTAGTGAAATTGTTGCCACTTTTAATTTAACAGATAAAATTGTCGGGACAGACATTACTTCTACTTTTCCAAAAGAAGTAGCCACTTTACCAAAATTAGGACATAATAGAAATATTTCTGTAGAAGGAATTCTTGCACTAAACCCTTCTATCATTATTGTAGATCCTAACGAAATGAAGAAAGAGTCATTGGAGCAACTTCAATCATCTCAAGTCAAAATTATATCCATAGAACAAACATATTCTCCTGAAGGAACAAAAGAAATGATTCAAAAACTGGCAACAGAATTAAATGTTGATGCTGCTGTTGTTACAAAATTGAATCAAAAACTAGATGATGATATTGCTCAAGTTCAATCATTAGAACACAAACCAAAAGTATTGTTTATTTATGCTCGTGGAGCAGGAACATTAATGGTTGCTGGAGAAAATACACAAATGCAATCAATGATTGAATTGGCTGGTGGAGAAAATGCAGTGAGTGGATTTGAAAGTTTTAAACCATTAACAAATGAAGCATTGGTAAGTGCAAATCCTGATGTTATCCTAATGTTTTCAAGAGGAAAGCAAAGTCTAAATGGTGAAGAAGGAGTGTTGGCGATTCCTGGAATGTCAGAAACTACAGCAGGGAAAAATAAAAATATCATTGCTATGGATGGTCAGTATATTTCTGGATTTGGACCACGATTGGGTGAAGCAGCTATTGAATTAAACAAAGAATTAGCAAAAATTGTACAATCACACCAAAATGCTCAATAAATCAATATTATTAACACTTCTTGGTTCTTTATTGGTCATTTCGTTTATACTTTCCACAGGTATTGGTGCTTTGACAATTTATCCTAGCCAAATACTAGAGATGATTTTAGTAAAGTTGGAATTGATGACTAATGGGAACTATCAAGTAAATCAAGAAACTGTTTTTTGGTCAATTCGCGTTCCACGTGTTTTGGCTGGTGGATTGGTAGGAGCGGGCTTGGCCATTTCTGGTGCATGTATGCAAGGGTTATTTCGTAATCCATTAGCTGATCCAGGATTAATTGGAATTTCTGCCGGAGCTTCGTTGACAGCATCCATATTTATTGTTTTGGGACTGAATATTGGGATTCTGGGATATTATGGACTTTCTGTTGCTACTTTTTTGGGAGCATCATTTACAACATGGATTGTCTATCGATTAGCCCAAACAAATGGCAAGACATTAGTATCTACTATGTTATTGGCAGGTGTTGCCATTAATGCCTTAGCAGGGGCATGTACAGGTTTTCTAACCTATTTATCTGATGATGCACAATTGAGAAGTTTGACTTTTTGGTTATTGGGAAGTTTGGGAGGAGCTAACTGGAAAAATGTCATGGCTCTTATTCCTTTTGTGATAATTCCTGTTCTCTTTATTCCAAGTTTGGGAAAACAGTTGAATGCTTTTGCTTTGGGAGAAAATGAAGCAGCTTATATGGGTGTGAATGTTTCTAGGCTGAAGGTGATTGTGATTATATTAACCACAATGGCAGTGGGTGCTTCTGTTGCCATTGCAGGAATGATTGGATTTATTGGTTTGGTAATTCCTCATATACTACGCTTGATAACAGGGCCAAATCACAAAATATTATTACCTGCTTCTATGTTATTAGGTGCGATTGTTTTGATTCTTTCAGATTTACTGTCTAGGACTATTTTTGCTCCTACAGAATTACCAATAGGAATCATTACTTCTCTATTAGGAACACCTTTATTCTTATCAATCTTATTAAAAGAGAAAAGAAAGCAAACATTCGAAATATGATTGAAGCCAAAGGAATCACTTATTTGAGTACATCAAAACGACCAATTATACAAGATGTTTCATTTTCGGCACAGAGAGGTGAAATGGTAATTATTGTTGGTCCAAATGGAGCTGGTAAATCTACCTTATTAAAGAATTTAGCAGGGGCATTATCTCCTACTCAAGGTGAAATATTCATCGATGAGAAAAATATAAAAGACTATTTATCAGCTGAATTGGCTAAAAAACGTGCTGTTTTATCTCAACACTATAATTTATCTGCTGATTTCTTAGTCAAAGATATTGTCATGATGGGAAGGTATCCACACTTTGAAGGGATTCCTTCGGAGCAAGACTATGATATTGTATCATACAATTTGGAATTGACAGGAACAAAGCATTTGGAAGAAAGGAGTATTAAATCACTTTCTGGAGGTGAACAACAAAGGGTACATTTGGCACGTGTACTCTCTCAAGTAACTCAAAACCAAGATGAAAGTAGTATTCTATTCCTGGATGAACCAATTAGTAGTCTCGATATTCATTATCAATTTGCCATTTTGGAAGTTGCCCATCAAAAGAGTCAAGAAGGAATGACAGTGATTGCAGTATTGCATGATTTGAACCTTGCTTCTCGATTTGCTGATCGTTTGGTCATTATCAAGGATGGAAAAAAATATGCAGATGGTATTTCTTCAGAAACATTAAAACCAGAATTATTATCTGATGTGTACAATATTCCTATAGAGGTAATTCAACACAACCATGATAATTTTATTTTTCCTAAAGGAATATCTCACAAAAAAGAAGTTTTAATCTAAAATTACAATATACATGGAAACACAAAACATTACCTTGAAAGAACGTTGGGATGCGTTAAAAGCAGAAAATCCAAAACTAAGAATTAGGAATGCTGCTGAAGAGCTAGGGGTAAGTGAAGCTGAATTATTAGTGACATTGACTGGAAGCTCTGTCACAAGATTAAACCCTGATTTTCCTGCTATTTTGGGTGAAGTTGAAAAGCTTGGCTATGTTATAGCATTGACTAGAAATGATGATGTTGTACATGAACGTAAGGGAGTTTATCAAAATGCTAGCTTTGGACCTCATGCTAGTTTATTTGTAGGGGAAGATATTGATTTAAGAATATTCTTAATGAATTGGGCTCATGCATTTGCCGTTACTGAAGCAGATCGTTCTAGTCTTCAATTTTTTGGTAAGAATGGTGTTGCTATGCACAAAATTTACTTGACGGAAAAAAGCAATTCAGATGTATTTGCTGAAATTGTATCAGCTTTCGAAAGTGATGATCAAAGTACTGAGATTAGCATAGATAATACTGTCAAAGAGGTGATTGAATTACCAGATGAAGAAATTGATCAAAAAGGATTTCAAGAGAGTTGGGTAAATTTAAAAGATACTCATGCATTTTTTGGATTGACTCGAAAATATAAAGTTACTCGTACACAAGCTCTTCGCCTTGCTCCAGCTGGTAATTATGCCGTAAAGGTTGAGAATACTGCTCTGAGAGAACTATTTACCACTATTTCTGAACAAGAAATTCCTATTATGGTTTTTGTAGGAAATGAAGGAATCATTCAAATTCACACAGGAAATGTGAAAAAAATAGTTGATTTTGGTGAATGGTTTAATGTATTAGATCCCGAATTTAATTTACATTTGAAAGAACCTGCCATTACAGAAAGCTGGATTGTGAGAAAGCCTACTGAAGATGGTATTGTTACTTCTTTAGAAATATTTAATGAGAAGAAAGAAGCAATTGCTACGATTTTTGGAAAAAGAAAACCAGGTATTCCTGAACTAACAGAATGGCAAAATGCAGTACAAGCTGTTGAAGATAAATTAGCAGTTAATCTTCATGTTTAGTTAAAAAAATATTTGAGGGCATTATCAATAAAAGAGACTGTTTTTGTGAACAGTCTCTTTTTTATGATTAGTGTTTAATTGTAATAGGGTACATATAACGAACCCTTACAGGAGCTCCTGCATTTTTACCTGGTTTCCATTTTGGAAATGAGGAAATCACACGTTGAGCTTCTTTATCTATTTGTTTATCAATTCCTCGTAGAACCTCTACACCACTTACAGAACCATCTTTTTCAATGATAAACTGAACATATATTTTTCCTTGAATACCCATTTCAATGATTCTACTACTGACTTGGAAATTGTCAATAACATAACGTTGTAAAGCAGCCATTCCTCCAGGGAACTCTGGTTGTTCTTGCAAAGCATAAATATCAAAAGGATCTTCTGGTAAATCAATTGGTTCATCAACAATGTCTAAACCATCATCATCATAAGGATCATCTATTACAACATCCTTTGGGTCAATTTCTGGATCAAGATCTATGATCGGATCATCAATAATCGGATCGGTAGTTGGAATAAACTCTGGTGTTATTTTTTTAGGAGGAGCGGGTGGCTCTGGTTCACGTTGTTGAGTAATTGGAACATAAATGATATCATCATCTGCATAAGTAGTACTTGCTGTATATAAATCCTTTGTGATAATTACAGATTTGTACTCAATTAACACAGTAGCAAAAGAAATCGCGATGAATAAACCACTCAAAAGAAAAACTCCTCGTTTTTTTTGAATGTTTGCACTATCAAATGTTTTGACCAAGCTATTTATTTGCAAAGTTTTTTGTTTCGTAAAATGCTGTCTAATTTTATTACCCAATTGAGAGAAAATAAGAGCAATGATAATAAGGCTTATTAATACTGCTCCAGAAATAAGAAATGCCATGTGGTAAGGATTTAAAATGAATAATTATTGAATATGACAAATCTACTATCTAACTATTAATTAGTCGTTAGATGATTTTTATTAAAATGTAAAATACTGAAAATCAGTAAATTATAGTTTTATTGCGATAATATTGTAATATTGCTTTTGATTAAAAGTGCTATTTGGTTGAGAAATAAGGAAGTGATGAAAATATACTCCATGAAAAAGCATTATTGTGTTGAAAAGTGACTTTTTTATGCAAAATATTGGCTTTATGATTTCATAACTTATTGGTAATAAAAGGATTTGTTTTGAGCTTTTATGTACAAAAAAGTATTTTTACTGTGTTATATAAGAGTTAAGAGCAATATATCAAGTTGTCGAATATGTTTGGTGTGATAGTAATTCCATCAAAAATTAATTTTACCCAAATTTTTATATTTAAGAAATAATGATTTTAGAATACTTTTGCCTGTGTTTAATATGTATTGTTGTTTTTATTTTTTTGAATAAAAGATGGCTTTTGATGAAATGCATAACATCAATAATTTCACTTTATTTTGCTCTATGTATGTTTTGGGTCATATTTAATATGATGGATACTAGAGTAGATTTTAGAAATAAAAAAGAGATTGTTTGGGGACATAAAGAACAATTTTTTGGTCAAGATGAGCTTTTTCTTTATAAAGATAAATCATTTTATATGTATCATAATAATAACCCTTATGAAGGGAATTATCATTTTACAAATGATTCTACATTTATCTTAGATACGAAAATAGATTATTTCCTTCCTCTAAGAAAAAAATATCCTGATACACTTTTCATTAACATACAAGCTGGAAATATTACAGATTTTTCTAACCCTAAAAATATTTTATTTGAGAGTATTGGTGACAATAGAGTTCTTAAATAACCCTAAATACTTTAATATTTAACCTTCTGTCTCAAACTTCTTAGGAATAGGAGCTTCAAAAGTAATTTTTTCTTGACTAATTGGGTGAATAAATGTTAGTTTCCAAGCATGGAGAAAAAGACAATCAGTGGGGTAGGTCATTGGGTTATTCTTGAAATATTCTTCATCTTGATAGCCCAAATCTCCCACAATCGGAAAACCAATATTTGCTAAATGTAAACGAATTTGATTGGTTCTTCCACTTTTGGGTTTTACCAACAGCAATGTATTCTCTCCTTGATATTCCAAAACTTCAAAGTATGTTTCTGCTTTTTGTCCAGCAATGTCTACCTTACGAGAACCACTTTTTTCTTTAGAAGTACCTATTTCAGTATTGATGGTAAATTGCTTTTCTTCTACAATTCCATTGACAAGTGCTAAGTATTGCTTTTCGATCGCATTAGAAGAGAAAAGTGTAGACAATTCATTGACCAATTTTTTCCCTTTTGCCCATAAAACTACTCCTGTAGTGTTGCTATCCAGTCTATGAACAGGCTTATAATTTTCGGTAGGAAAAGAGAGTTTTAAAATATTTTCCAAGGTGTTTCGAGCAAATCTTCCACAAGTGTGCATAGGAAGAGGAGCAGGTTTATTCATGATACTAAAATATTCATCATCATATAAAAGAGTGATTTCGTTACTGACTTGAGGTTCAGAAAAAGGAGCCGTTTGGTGCATCATCAAATCACCTGTAGAAACGATAAAATCAAGATTTATGGATTGATGGTTAATGGTAAGATTTCCCGAATGTACTTTCTCTTTCCATTCCTCTAATTCCACACTGGGCACAGCCTTTTGTAAAAAAACTAAAATATTCAGTTGATGAAATTTCTGCTTTACACGTAGTGAATATGTGATGGACTGAGGAATTTCTCCAGGTAATGGAGTAGTATTTTGTAGAATTGTATGGCTAAATTCTTGTTGGGTCATATACAAAATTACAGAAAATGGAGAGTGAAACAAAAAAGAGATTTACCATTGTGTGTAAACCCCTTTTTATGAGAATTTCTCTCAAATAATTGAACAACTTTTCAAAAGTATTTTGGATTTATAGGAAAGGGTAGGTGTGATCTTTTACTTCATACTGGAACCCCATTTTAAGTTAAATTTATTGTAGATTTATCATCTAATAAAGAATATTATATGTGTGTATAAAAAATAAATATATAGATGAGAATTTTACTAAGTATTTTGTTGTTTGTATTTATGTTTTTTGTATTTGCTGTATGGGATGTTGGTAGTCATGGACATTTTACCATTGTTAAGAATATTGATTTTCTCTTTCCTATTTGCATTATATTATCACTATCTATTCTTATTCTAATATGGATTAGGAAAGGTAGTAATACATCCAAATAACGATGGGCTCTCCAAAATTGTTTTTCATAGTATTTTTGGGGAGTTTTCCTTTTTTGTCAGAAACAGGAATATGATGATTTGCAGAATTTTATTTTTATCCCAGAAAATTCTATTGAAGTTGGGGCGAATTGCAATTCGCCCTTACTTAGCTAAGGAAATGGAAAAGAATGCTCTAGAAAAGGAAGTTTTTTTGTTTTGCGTCTTTACTCTAAAGGAATGGGCATTTCCATAATTTCTGAATTAATAGGTTTCTCAAAAGAAAAAGTGAATGGAATTGTTAAGAAATAACTTCTATATTTTTATATGATAAGTAGGATTCTAGGATAGAAAAGTATTGATATTATGTATTTTATCATACTACTGGACAAAAATAAGAAGAAGTGAAAAAAGCGTTATCTTTAGCTTCCTAGTTCAAAAAACAACATGCTTAAATCACTTCTGTCCGAAATTACAAAAGAATTTAGAAATCAAAAGTCATCTTGCTTGAAAAAT
>JAAEPT010000040.1 GCA_024232295.1 Cytophagales bacterium | reverse complement strand
ACGGGAAAATTATTGCTGCTACTTTTTTAACTTTTGGTTTTTAACCCTTAATTCACATTAAGGTTTAGTTTTCATAAAGATTATATCTTTAATCACTAAGTTAGCATTAATCAAAAGAAAAAATTATGGAAAATAAAGCAAAAATTTGGGCACAAGGTTTTTTTGAACGTTTTGAAACGAAAATCAAAGAATTACAAGCACATTCATTGATAGAAACTGTTGTTTTCAAACAGTATCAAGGAATTAGCGATGAAAAAATACAAAAAATCCAACAAGAAGTAGGGGTTGAGTTAAATGATTATATTGTTGAGTTTTTCAAAATTAGCAATGGATTGTTTTTAGCATGGAATTCCCATGCAGCCCTAGCATTGAATGAATTATATGAAAGTAGCATTGAGAAAGATGTTAGCATTGATGAATTTAGAGT
Source organism: Cytophagales bacterium (assembly GCA_024232295.1). Classification (GTDB taxonomy): domain Bacteria; phylum Bacteroidota; class Bacteroidia; order Cytophagales; family JAAEPT01; genus JAAEPT01. Next base: position 3,093 of record JAAEPT010000040.1, on the reverse strand, counting down.
AGCAACCGATGAAGATGATGCTCAAGAAGGTTGGGTTTCATTACTACCTTTGGAAGCTTGGGTAAATCAAGGTAAATATGAATTGTATGGAGAATTAGGGGATACAAGATATGGAGAAGAAGTAGCAGAAAAAGGAGGTATGATCGCTTATCTGGATTATTATAACTTCTTTTTTGATGCTTGTATTCAGTTAGATGAGGATAAAAATCAAAAAGTTGTTTTTGGAAATGATCATAGTGCTTGCTATGAAGAAGAACATGCTTGTGATTTTGTAGTGTACATGGAATATGTTTTGGCAACTTATGGAGCTGTAAGAACACGTTGTCAAGGTTTATTAATTGATGAGATTGAAGTAGATTTTGAAGAAGTCATAAAAACTCAAAACTATGACATTCTACCAGAACTTTTTGCTTCAGACACTTATGTTAGTATTGAAGAAATCATTAAATATCATTTTGAGGAAGTTGGTAATGAATATTTAGAATTAGAATTTTTTGAGGATAAGCCCAAAGAAATTTATAATCAGATTGAAGAAGTACTTGAAATTACGATTACAGAAAAGTACGAATAGGAATAGTTTCTAAGGCTTAAACTATCATAGATAGAAAAAAGATTTGTGCTCTAAAATTTATTGTTTAAGTTTGCACTTTCAAATTGCTAAGAAGGAATAAAAAATATAGAATTCATGCAGTCATCAGTTAAGATATTCTCAGGTAGAGCTTCTCGCTATATGGCGGAAGAGATCGCAAAAGCTTATGGCACTCAGTTAGGTTCAATGACTGTAGAACAGTTTAGTGACGGTGAGTTGTCTGTACACTTTAATGAGTCAGTAAGAGGTAGTGATGTGTACTTAGTACAATCAACTTTCCCACCTTCTGACAATATCATGGAGTTATTACTCATGATTGATGCAGCTCGTAGAGCTTCTGCAAGAAAAGTAACAGTAGTAATTCCTTACTATGGTTATGCTCGTCAGGATAGAAAAGATAAGCCAAGAGTTGGTATTGGAGCCAAATTAATGGCAAACCTTTTAACTTCTGCTGGTGCTGATAGAATCATGACTTGTGATGTTCATGCAGATCAGATTCAAGGATTCTTTGATATTCCAGTTGATCACTTTGATGGAGCATCTGTGTTTATCCCTTACTTAGAATCTTTAGAATTAGATAATTTGATTTTTGCTTCTCCAGATGTAGGAGGTGTGAAGCGTACTCGTAAATATGCGAAGTACTTCAAAGCAGATATGGTAATCTGTGATAAACACCGTGAGCGTGCTAATCAAGTAGCTTCTATGCAATTGATTGGAGACGTAGAAGGAGCAGATGTAGTGCTTGTAGACGATATGATGGATACAGGTGGTACAATGTGTAGAGCAGCTCAGTTATTAATGGATAAAGGGGCAAAAAGTGTAAGAGCTATTTGTACTCACCCAGTAATGTCTGGCAAAGCATATGGAAATATTGAAAGTTCTGTATTGACAGAATTAGTAGTAACAAACACAATTCCTTTGAGTCAAGAACTAGATAAAATTAAAGTATTGAGCTTAGGTGAGTTGTATTCAGAGGCAATTAAGAAGATTCATAATTATGAGTCTATTAGTCCTTTGTTCTTATCATAATTGCAATTTATTGTTTAACATATATTAATAATTTCACATGAAAACGACAGAGATAGTAGGTTTTAAGCGTGCTACTAATGAGTTAGGTACAGCATTTTCAAAACGTCTTAGAGCTGAGGGTAATGTACCATGTGTATTGTACGGTGGAGAAGAAGTAATTCACTTTCATGCTCCAATGTATTTATTCAGAGACTTATTATATACGCCAGATTCGTATATCGTAGATTTAAATGTAGAAGGCGTTGAGAAGAAGTGTATTCTTCAAGATGTTCAGTTCCACCCAGTAAGTGACATGATTCTTCACGTAGATTTCTTAGAAATTTCTGAAGATAAGCCTGTTAAGATGGATGTGCCTGTTAAAATTACAGGAGCAGCTGAAGGTGTTAAAATTGGTGGTGTATTAGTAATCAAAACTCGTAAATTAAGAGTTAAGGCTTTACCTTCTCAGTTACCTGATTATGTAGAGGCTAATGTTGATGGCTTACAATTAGGGAAATCTTTGAAAGTAGAATCTATCAAAGCTGAAGGGTACGAAATCTTAAATGCTAAGAGTGTATCTGTTGCTTCTGTAACTATCCCAAGATCTTTACGTCAGGCACTGAATGCTGGAGATGTAGTAGAAGGAGAAGAGGAAGAAGCATAAGAAAAAACATTAGGTTGTTTTACCAAGACCCTTTCCATATCTTTATGGAAAGGGTTTTTTATTGGAAAATAATATGAAATATTTAATAATAGGATTAGGAAATATTGGTACTGAATATCATGAAACTCGTCATAATATTGGGTTTATGGTATTAGACAAGATGGCAAAAGATAAGGGAGCTACTTTTGAACAAGATCGCTATGCTTACAAAGCAGAGGTGAAACATAAGGGGAGAACTTTTCATTTGATTAAGCCAACAACTTATATGAACTTGAGTGGAAAGGCAGTTCGTTATTGGATGAAAGAATTGAATATTCCCATAGAAAACATTCTAGTAATTACGGATGATATTGCTTTGCCTCATGCCAAACTTCGCCTAAAACCAAAAGGTTCTAATGGTGGACATAATGGGTTAGGGAATATTCAAGAATTATTGGGAACTACTGCTTATCCAAGATTGAAATTTGGAGTAGGAGATGACTTTTCTAAAGGAAAGCAGATTGATTATGTGTTAGGGAAATTTTCAGATGATCAACAAATTGATCTTGAACTATATATCGACAAAGCAATTGAAATGACTTATGCTTTTGGTTTTGTAGGAATAGCCAAAGCCATGAACCAATTTAATGGCTAAGTAGAAAGAACTATTTTTGGTTGTTATTGAAAATGTATGATAATTAAAAGATTGATATTGAAAGTGTTATCTTATATTTATGTGCGAGATAAGTATAAAAATAAGCTGTTATCACTGCCAAAGTGTTAAAATAGTAAAAAATGGGATAAAAAAGACAGGAGCTCAAAACTATTTATGTAAAAGTTGTGGAAAACAATT
>JAAEPT010000039.1 GCA_024232295.1 Cytophagales bacterium | reverse complement strand
ATCGTATCATTCATATGGATGCACGAAGAACACGCAAACAGCAAAAACCCAACTCTTGTAAATCCAGCAGTTGAAGGGAAAGTGTTATATAAAGGAGGAGATGTTCTAGCAGAAGCATATGAATATGCAAAAACACTAGATAGATTTGATGGTTCAGTAGACGTTTAATTCGTAATAAAATATTATGCAAGTAAACCAAAAAACAATTAGAAGAGAAGAGGAACTAATAAAAAAACCTTATAGATCATATACAAAAGATGACATAAAATTTTTAGAAGATCAATTAATTGTAAATTGAGTTTGAGCAGAGTGGCAATGACCCATAGTGAGACATATTCTCACTAAGGTCTTCCATTTTCTTGATTTCACTAGACATGATGTTGCATTCTGGAAGTGATGAGATGTAAAAGATTTTCACAAAGCAAATTGGGGATTATTAAAATATAGCTTCTTGTCTTTGGCAGATGAATATAGAAAGTTACATTTTAGATACAAATGGAGTAAAATATGGAGACAGCCTGTCTTTGTTATTACTGCAATGATAAAAGTTGTAATGATTATGTATGCTTATTCAGTTTGCGATAGTAGTATTTGAAAAAAGGCT
>JAAEPT010000038.1 GCA_024232295.1 Cytophagales bacterium | reverse complement strand
TAATAGTAAATGATTTACCAGTTATTAGTGTAAATGATGAAGAAATTTGTTTAGGTGTACAAATAGTGTTGAAAGCCAGTGGTGGAGAGAAATATGTCTGGAAGAATGTAACAACAGACTTATCCTCCACCACTATTTCAAATCCAACAGCGTCCCCAAAAACAACTACAACTTATACTGTAGAAGTAACAGATGCCAATAATTGTGTATCTGAGAAGGATGTAAAAGTAACAGTTAATGATTTACCAACCATTACAGTTTCAAATGAGACGATTTGTTTAAATGATCAAGTAGAGCTAAAAGCAGATGGTGGAACTAAGTATGTTTGGAAGAATGTGATAACAGACCTTTCTGCAACAACTATTTCAAATCCGATTGCCTCTCCCAAAATAACAACAACTTATACAGTAGAGGTAACAGATGCTAATAATTGTGTATCAGAAGAAGATGTAAAAGTCATTGTAAATGATTTACCAATTATCAGTGTCAGTGATGAAACCATTTGTTTAAATGATCAAGTGGTGTTGAAAGCAAGTGGTGGAATAAATTATGTTTGGAGAAATATAACGACAGATTTGTCTTCCACCACTATTTCAAATCCAATAGCCTCTCCAAAAGCGACTACCACTTATACAGTAGAGGTGACAGATGCCAATTCTTGTGTATCAGAAAAAGATGTAATCGTGACTGTAAATCCATTACCAAGTCCAACTTTTGATAATCCACAAACAATTGTTTGTCCAAAAGAAGTAGTTACTTATAAAATTAATGGAGGTAGTGGTTCTACATTTATGTGGAATTTTTTACCAAGCAATAAAATTACTTCAGATAATGAATCAAATGATCAAAATACAATCACATTTTCAGAGATTTTGGATGGAAAAGTGACATTGGAAGTTGAAGAGGAAGATATAAAGGGATGTAAATCAAAAGTATCACAAGAGGTTACTATTGATGATATTACAACTCTTGGATTTGATTTAATAGACGAGATTTGCGAAGATAATTCAAGTATTTCATTGGATATGGCAACTTCGACTACTAATGGAACAGGTACTTACAAATACAATGGAAATGAAATTACCGAAATTGTACCAAATGATGCTCAATTTATCAAAAATATTCCATTGACAATACTTTATGATTTTGTGACCACACAAGGATGTAAATACTCGATCTCCGAAAATATTACAATTCATACATTGCCAGTCATTTCTTTTACAAGCATTCCAGATATTTGCTCAAATTCGTCAGCTTATGTATTAGATGAAGCATCTCCAATTAATGGTGTTTATTCAGGAGTTGGAGTTGAAAAAGGAAAGTTTAATCCATTAGCTACTGGCGTAAAAATAGATGACAAAAATGAAATTACCTACACTTATACGGATCAGAATGGTTGTGTGAATTCTCAAACTAGTGAAATTATGGTGCATCAACAACCAACAGTAAGTATTGAAAATGAATTGTTTTTGTGTGAAGGTGATCAAAAAATATTTACCACTCAAGTTTCTAATCCAAATGTATCTTATACATGGTATCAAGATGGAACAGCATTATCTCAAAAAGCAAGTACTTTAAAAGTTGATGAAGTAGGAACTTATCAAGTAGAAATTACATATGAGGTTTGTAAAAATACTTCAGAGGAAAAAGAAGTTGATTTGATGTTGATTGATGTTGAAGCAGGGAAGGATCAAACCATTATGTGGGATGAAGAAGGAGTCTTGTCAGCAGTAATAGATGCAACGAATGAGTATACAGTAAAATGGGAGGGAGATAACAATCAAACATTTAGTGAGGAGGAAGTGAGGGTTACTTTGGAGGAGACCACAACGTATACAATAATAGTAACTGACGAATATGGATGTATGGCAAGTGATGATGTAACAATTACCTTGCTTCCACAAATTATTGTTCCAAATGGGTTTTCACCAAATGGAGATGGTTTAAATGAGGAATGGATTATTAAAAATATAGAGGATTATCCTAATGCAATTGTAAAGATATTTAATAGATGGGGAGATGTAGTATTCACCACTTATGGAGGATATGAAAATGACTGGACTGGAATGTCTGAAGGAACTCCTTTACCAAATGCAACTTACTATTATACAATTGATTTGAATCATAATAGCCTAGTATATAGTGGCAGTATTTCTATTATTCGATAGATAAAATTTATTAAAAAATAATCAAACATGTCCTTTCAATTAATTCGTACAATTAAAATAACTTTTTTAGCCTTGGCAATATTTGCCACAAAAATAGCATATACTCAAGATTTACCTGATCCAGCAAAGTTATCAACAGGTCAAGGAGCAGCAGGTACATTAGATCCTATTTGGCAAGTGAGTGATCGAATATTTGGGCATGCAGAAGCCAAACCAAATCCAATAGGTTTGGCCTATAGTGCTGCTATTATCAACAATAATTGTGCTCCAGGGGCTTGGGTTGATCCAGCAAGTTTACCTGCACCATTGAATAATGGTAATTGGATTTCAGGAGCTGATTCTCCTTGTATAGGACCTGGGGGATCAAGATATTTTAGACTTACATTGATTTTGCCAGATGATTGTAATGGAAATAGCATTGCTGACAGTTATGTGTTAAACCTTGAAGGTTATGTTGATAATAGTATTTCAGATGTTTTTGTGAATGGTGAAAGTAAAGGAATTGCTGGTGGAGGATTTACTGCTAATAACAGAACTAGATTGGAATTAGATGGTCCATGGAGAGGAGGAGAAAACTTTGTTGATGTTTTGGTGACCAATGCAGGAAATAATCGAAATCCTTATGGGTTATTGATGGTTGCTAGTACAACAGTTAATGATATCACTATTTGTATATCAGCTACTGAAACAACAATTTGTAAAGGACAATCAACAACTATTACAGCCAGTGGAGCGAATACTTATGTATGGGATGATAATTTAGGTACAAAAAATAAAATTACAGTAAAACCAACCAAAACAACTACTTATACAGTTATAGGAACTGTTGGAGCAGCTGTTGGACAATCAGAATACACAATAAATGTGGTGGAAGATAATAGCAATATTAGTGTAAATGATGCAGAAATATGTGCTGGTGATAAAGTAGAATTAAAAGCAAGTGGTGGAAGAAAATATACTTGGAAGAATGTAACTACAGATTTATCTTCAACAACTATTTCAAATCCGGTAGCATCTCCCAAAGCCACGACAACTTATACAGTAGAAGTGACAGATGCAAATGATTGTATAGCTGAGAAAGATGTAAAAGTGACAGTTAACCCACTACCAACGATTAATTTAAACAATGAAGTAATTTGTTTGAATGATCAGGTAGAATTAAAAGCTAATGGAGGAACTAAGTATGTTTGGAAAAATACCACAACAGGTCTTTCATCTACAAGGATATCAAATCCAATGGCCTCACCCAAAACAACTACAACTTATACAGTAGAAGTGACAGATGCAAAATCTTGTTTATCAGAAAAAGATGTAAAGGTGACTGTTAATGATTTACCAATTATTACGACTTCTGATGAAATAATATGTTTAAATGATCAAGTGGAATTAAAAGCAAGTGGTGGAACAAAATATGTTTGGAAGAATATAACTACAGATTTATCATCAACAACTATTTCAAACCCAATAGCTTCTCCCAAAGCTACAACAACTTACACAGTGGAGGTTACAGATGCTAACAATTGTGTATCAGAAAAAGATGTAAAAGTAACAGTTAATGATTTACCAATTATCACAGTTTCAGATGAGACCATTTGTTTGAATGATAATGTGGAATTAAATGTAAGTGGAGGAACAAAATATGTTTGGAAGAATGTAACCACAGATTTATCATCAACTACAGTTTCAAATCCAATAGCTACTCCCAAAGCCACGACAACTTATACAGTGGAAGTAACTAATACTGATAATTGTGTATCTGAAAAAGATGTGAAAGTGACAGTTAATTCATTGCCAGTCATTAATGTAAGTGATGAAACGATTTGTTTGAATGATAATGTAGAGTTGAAAGCAAGT
>JAAEPT010000037.1 GCA_024232295.1 Cytophagales bacterium | reverse complement strand
GAGGCGTGGTACTGCCCATAAGTTTTGCCTTAGCGAACTAAAGCTTTTAATGCGCAGAGAGACCTACTATAAGTGAAGGCCGTTACATGACAGGTCATGTTATCTTGACCCGAGGCATCAATTGATAGATGGGTCCTGTCATGCCCAATAATAATATGGAGCTATTGTAATTATATCGCGCTCCGGACTTGTTATTCTCTATTGTCCATTTGTAGTAATTTTTCCTTTTTTGTGTTTTGATGTGTCGGCTTTATTTATTTTCTTCGCATTTGCTTATATGGTTTATTCATTTATTGTTTGTCTTTTTATTTTATTTTTTATGTTTGATTTTAGTCAATGATGATTGAGTAATATCTATCTATTTGGTTATTTTTCTTTTCTTTTTTCTTTTTATTCTCTGAGGTATTGTTGTGACCCTCTTCAGGTGTTTTCCTTTTGGTTGTTGTTCTGTAACTTTTCTTGTATGGTGATAGCATGTTTTAGTCGAGTTTTATAGGTCTTTCAAGTATTTTATTGCTGTTAAAGAAGTTTACCATTTTTATTATGTTGTGGGATGTTTTTTGTTAAATATTATCTCTATATCTGTTGTGAATTCATGGTAGTATGATGTTCTTTGTGTCGAGAAATATTTACATTTGCATAATATGTGGCAAGATGTTTCTAGACATTTGATGTCCCAGTTTGCGTCAATTTCTTTCATTACATCTGTACAATAGTCACAGTGTGGTGATAGTGCTAGTCCACATTTTTCCATGTGATAGTTTAAAGTGTTGTGGTTTGATAGTATGTTTATTGCAGTTCGTATTTCTGTAAAGTTTAGTTTTAGGAGGGTGTTTGCATTTTGCAATAATTATTGATGTTTGAAAGTTGCACCCTTTCGTAGTATGATTCTCTTTGT
>JAAEPT010000036.1 GCA_024232295.1 Cytophagales bacterium | reverse complement strand
TAACCAATGTCATTGGTAATACTTTTTTTATGGTCACTTTGTCTCGGATTGCATACTTTCAACAATGGAAAGATAATCATGATACCAATTTTTCCATTTTGAACCTAAAAGCTCAATTTAGAGCTGATAAGTATCTTTTTGAAATAAAAAATATGATTAAAAATGACCCTTTCTTATTTTTTTCTTTAGAAATCTCAACCCAAATTGCTCATATTGGAGCTATATTCACTTAAGTTTGACGGAGGTATTGTTGTATTAGATATATATTTATCAAATACTACTGAAGTTACGGAGCTAGACTTTAGATTAAAAGTTGGTGATAACAAAGTAATGAATGTAGTTTCTGATTATGATAATACATCTATGTTCAATGTTTACGAAGAAGTATTATTATTCACTGGATTTGGTTTTGAAGAAGCAACAACAACAGAGCCTATTTTGAGTGTTCAATTTGATGCAAACTCATTTGATGAAAATGCTCTATCTCTAACTTTATTATCTATCTTTCTGAAGAAGAAGTAAGTAGTGCAATTCAACATGAAAGAATTACAAATACTGTAGAAAACTTAGCTTCAACAATCACATTATTCCCTAATCCTGCAACAGATATCATCACAGTTCAAAGTATTCACGGAATGTATTCTTATCAAATCACAGATGCATTGGGAACTACTCTAATTGATGATACTAGTAGTAAAACAATTGATATTTCTTCCTTAACAAAAGGAATTTATATTATCTCAATCCAGCAAGATAATCAAGTCATCAACAAAAGATTGATTATTGAATAAGGATGCACTAAAAAACATCTAAAAATTAAAAAGCCTTCATTTTCTCAAATGAAGACTTTTTAATATCTAAAATCTAGGGATATAATATACCAATGAAAGATAATGAGAACCTACATGTGGCATATTTCTATTTGTAATCGCAATATTTGCTGAATAATTTAATTTGAATCGAAAAAGCCCAAAACCAATTTCTGGTCGTATTCGCAAACTTTGTTCTCCTGTTAAATTGAAATAGTAAGGAACACTAATACCAAAATTATAGAACAGTATTTGGTACCAAAGTGTAAATTTAGGAGCAAATATAGGCTCTTTGATAAAATAAGATTCCATTGTGAAATTTGTTCCTTGAGCTGCCAAAATCCCACCATGAGTTTTGTATTGAAAATAGCCTAATTCTACCATAGGATAGATATTTCCGTGAATAGCTGTAGCAATTCCCTGTATATCACTAGAATATAAATCAGGATCAAAAGGATTGGTTCGCCACCTTTTCAGGGTATCTTTTGTGGTGATCTTAATTTCACCTGTACCAATTTTCACAACAGTAGTATCTTTCTGTCCAAATACAGGAAATAATAAAAAACCAAAGAGAATAAATAATAGACAATTTTTCATAGGGGCTAAAGATAATGTTCCTTATTCTCCTATAAAAAGAAAAAGGACAACTTTTGTTAGTTGCCCTCACTACTTTCTTTTGCCTAAGATAGATAGGCTGAATACATCCACACTAGTTTTTCTTGTTCTCTAATGTAGTCACTCATTAGAGCACTTGTCCCCTCATCATCAGCTTGTCCACTTAGGTCTAAAATTTCACGTTGCTTTTTCAATAACACTTCAAAAGAATGTAGTAATGACTCCACAGAAGGGTTTGCATCTGTCACATTCTTCTCTTCTTTAATGATTGATATTTCTAAATAATCAGTGTATGTATGGATAGGAGTTTCTCCCAATGTCAATACACGTTCTGCAATTTCATCTACTTTTATTAATAAATCATTGTATAATTCTTCGAACTTCACATGCAATTCAAAGAATTTATTCCCTTTGATATTCCAGTGAAAACTACGAGTGTTCATATAAAACACTTGATAATTTGCTAAAAGCTCATTCAAAGAGTTTGCTAATCCTTTTGCTTGTTTTGAGTCTAATCCTATTCTGTTCATAATGCTGTCTTTTTATTTTTTTGTATGTCACAAATCTCTTAGAAAAACATATATAATTCAAATCAATAATTTCTATATTTATATAGACAAAACTTATAAAATGACTTTACAGCAACTAGAATATATTATTGCACTTGATACCTACCAACATTTTGTAACAGCTGCAGAAAAATGCTATGTAACTCAGCCCACTTTGAGTATGCAAGTCAACAAATTAGAGGAAGAAATTGGAGTACGGATATTTGATCGTTCTCGAAAACCTTTGCGTCCAACCAAAGTAGGAGAACAAATCATTTTGAAAGCCCGACAAATTCTCAGAGAAGTAGATCAACTCAAAGATATTGTATCTGGTGAAGTAGAATCAATTGATGGTGAATTTACAATTGGAATTATTCCCACAGTTGCTCCATTCCTACTTCCTTTATTTTTGCCTCAATTCATCAAAGAACAACCCAATACTTTTCTAAAAATAAAGGAGCTACAAACAGAAGAGATCATCACTGCTTTGCATCAAGGAACAATTGATATTGGAATTTTGGCAACTCCTCTAGAAGAAAAGGATATTCGAGAGATTACTTTATTTCATGAACCTTTCCTTTTGTACTTGCCCAAAGAACATATACTAAGTAAAAATAAGAATGCTCATACTAGTGATTTAAAGCTTAATGAGTTATTGGTCTTGGAAGAAGGGCATTGTTTTCGAGAACAGACTTTGAATTTGTGTTCTCACTTACAGGAAGGTAGACAAAAAGGTTTTGAGTATGAAAGTGGTTCTATAGAAACATTGAAAGGATTGGTAGAACAAGGAATGGGATACACATTGGTTCCAGAGTTATCAATAACCGATAAAGTAGGTTTAGAGTATATTAAACGTTTTGTGGAACCTCAACCAGTAAGAGAAATTAGTTTGGTGGTTCATAATAGTTTTTCAAAAGAAGCATTAATTGAAAGGTTACATAATAAAATAACTGCCTCTTTGCCGAAGAGTATTCAAAAAACTAGAAGTTTTATGAAAGTGAGGTGGAGATAATTAAAAAAGAGAGAGAAAGTGTACTAATCTTGAAGTATGTATGAAAAAGATAGTACACTTTCGTGCGATAATAGTTTAAATGAAATAGAGTACAAAAAATAAAGAAGAGGTCTTATTTTTAAGACCTCTTCCAAAAAATAACGTGAATGTTTTGTTGATTAAGAAGCAGTGATATTAACACCGACAAAACAACGGTTTAAGATATCTGTATATCTCTCTCCAAAGTTTTGATAACACCATCTTCTCAATTCTTCTACCTCTGCTACGGCTAGCCATTTGGTAGCTTTCGTTAGTTCCTTTTCAAAAAGCTCCAAGTCGAAGCTCACTTTTCTCAAAATTCTCTGTTTGTACTCTAACATAAATTTAAACGTTTTTGGTTTGAAAATAGATTGGTAGACAATCATTAAGAACTCATACACCTCAGTGTATCAACAAATTACAAATTAATCGAAGGAAATCAAACTTTCATACCTGTTTTTTATATCCCTTATCTGATTTTCATCTGGTATAACAACAAGAATTACACAATATTGTTCAAATTATTTTCTTTTTCTATGTTATATTTGTTTGTATGAAAAGAATCCTTTATTGGTTTTGTTTCTTGATGACTCAATTTGTATTCGCCCAAGATTATTATATTGAGATTCCGAGAAATAGAATTGCTCAAAATCAAGCATTTGAAATCAAAGTTTCTTCCAAAAAAGGAAGAATTAGTAGTCGCTTACAATTTCCAGACATTCCCAATTTTAAAAAGGCAAACCAATCAAACCATCAGTTCACAAGTATTGTAAATGGTCAGATGAGTCAAGTCTTTTCTATTTCACAATCTTATATTCCTAGCAAACAAGGAACGTTTACTTTGTCTCCTTTTGACATGATTATAAATGGCTACAAAGTTCATTCAAATGGGACCAAAATTGTAGTCACTAAACCTATACAAAAAAGGCGAAGAAGTGTATTTGATATTTTTGATGATCCAAATGATCCTTATTTCTCACGGTCTCAACCTGTAGAATATGTAGAAGTAAAAGATGAAGCTTTATTTGCTGTAACCAGTTCACAAAAGTCTGCTTATGTAGGTGAAGGTGTGCATATTGAAGCTGCTTTTTACATTCCTTTGGATAACAAAGCAAAATTTGCTTGGACAGAGGTAGAAAAACAAATGCGTGAAATCAGGACTCAATTAATTCCTAAAAATTGCTGGCATGAAGTAGTAGAAATCAATGATTTGGAAGGAAAACAAGTGAAAATTAAAGGAAAACCTCATCAAAAACATACCTTATTTGAAGCTGTGATTTTTCCTTATCAGTTAGAAGACATTAAACTTCCTTCTCTTCCTTTGAAGATGATTAAATACAAACAGGCAAGTAGACCTGCTTGGGGACAAAGAAACAATCAGCAAGATCATAAAACCTTTTATTCTGCTCCCAAAACCATCAAAATAAAAGACTTACCTCCTCACCCACTCAAAGAAAAAGTAGCTGTAGGTAGCTTTTATTTGAATGAAAAGTTAGCAAATAATGGACTGATTCAAACCAATGAAAGTGTAAAATATGAATTTAAAGTGAGAGGTGTTGGAAATATTAATGCGATAGAAAAACCAATGACTCCAGAAGATGAATTACTTACTTTCTTTGAACCAACTATTGAACAAAGCATTAGTTTAAAAAATAGACAACTGAGAGGAGAGAAAAAATTTGAGTACTTTTTTGTACCTCAAGAACCTGGAGAATACGATTTAGGAAATTACGTTCAGTGGGTCTTCTTCAATCCTCGTTCTGAAAAATATGACACATTACGTTCTCAAAAATTGATTAAAGTAGAAGGAGAAAGTATGAAAAATACAACCATAGAAAACACTGATCTAGGTGATTTTTATGATAATATTCCATTAGAAAAAAATGAATTACAACCCCTGAACAAGAAAGACCCTTGGAAATGGTTTACCAACATTTCTATTTTCATAATGTTGGTAATAGTTGTAACTTTGATGATTAAAAAGAAAAAAGAGCATGAATAATACATACGGACAACTATTTAGAATCACTACTGCTGGTGAATCGCATGGTAAAGGTTTAGGGGTAATCATTGATGGAGTTCCTGCAGGAATCAAAATTGACTATGATTTTATCCAAAACGAATTGACTCGTAGAAAACCTGGACAGTCGAAAATCACTACTCAAAGAAAAGAAGCTGATGAAGTACAAATCTTATCTGGAGTATTTATAGATGAAAAGACAGGGACAGATAAAACAACTGGTACACCTATCCAAATGGTGATCTTCAACCAAGATCAAAAAAGTAAAGATTATTCACACATTGCTGAAAAATTCAGACCTTCACATGCTGACTATACTTATCATGTAAAATATGATGGATATAGGGATTATAGAGGTGGTGGACGTAGTTCTGCTCGTGAAACGGCTGCTCGTGTGGCTGCTGGAGCTATTGCAAAATTAGCCCTTAACCAATTAAACATTGACATTAAGGCTTATGTATCTCAAGCTGGTTCTATCAAGTTAGACAAACCATATACAGAGCTAGATTTATCAAAAATAGAAGATAATATCATTCGTTGTCCAGAGCCAGAAATTGCAGAAGAAATGATTACAATGATTGACCAAACACGTAAAAATCGTGATACAATTGGTGGAGTTGTTTCTTGTGTGATTACAGGTTGCCCAGCTGGATTGGGTGAGCCTGCTTTCGATAAGTTACATGCTGAACTTGGAAAAGCAATGCTAAGCATCAATGCTGTAAAAGGATTTGAATATGGTAGTGGATTTGATGGTGTAGCCATGTATGGTTCTGAGCATAATGATGAGTTCTATACAGATGAGAATGGAAATGTAAGAACAAAAACAAATCATTCTGGAGGTATTCAAGGAGGTATTTCGAATGGACAGGATATCTACTTCAAAACAGCTTTTAAACCTGTAGCAACCATTATGTCTGACCAAGAGAGTATTGATATTAATGGAGATAAAGTAGTGGTAGCAGGAAAAGGAAGACATGACCCTTGTGTAGTTTCTCGTGCTGTGCCAATTGTAGAAGCAATGGCTGCTATTGTAATTTTGGATTTCTACCTAAGAAACAAAGCAGTAACTTTATAATAAAGTAAAAAGTAATAAAAAAAACCTCCTCGAATATGTATTCAAGGAGGTTTTTATTTTAAATAAGTCCTCTTGCTTTGAGTTCTAAATATTTATTGATTCCAGCCACTGTTAGATTTTCGGGAGAAGTCAAAACACTATGAATTCCGTATGATTGAAGTTCTTTTACAATTTGCCTCTTCTCTAGTACATACTTTTCAGCAATCGTTTTTTCATAAATCTCTTCAGTATTTTGAGCTTCCTCATCTTTAAAATCAAGCAGTTCTTTATTCTCAAAGAAAACCACTACCAACAAATGATGTTTTGCTATTCTTCTCAAATATTCAACTTGACGATTCAGACTTACCAAAGACTCAAAATTGGTGTAGAGCATCATTAAACCTCTACGTTTAAAACTATGCTTGACCCCTTGATACAATACTCCAAAATCACTTTCCTTATACTCTGTTTTTTGACGATATAACATTTCTAAAATCTGAAACATTTGATTCTTCTTTCGCCCAGCAGGTACAACACTATCAATAGTATTAGAGAAAGTTAACAAACCTGCTTGATCATCTTTTGTCAAAGCAACATTAGATAAAATCAGACTTGTATTAATAGCATAATCCAATAAAGTCATACCATCAAAAGGCATTTTCATAGCCCTTCCCTTATCAATTACATTATAAATGGGTTGAGATTTCTCATCTTGGTATTGGTTCACCATAAACTGCCCTCTACGAGCAGTAGCTTTCCAGTTCACATTTCTAAAATCATCTCCTATGACATAATCACGAATTTGATCAAACTCTAAGTTATGCCCAATCTTACGAATTTTCTTAATACCAATATCTTGCAAACGATTTGAAATTGCCATCAATTCATATTTTCGCAACTGCAAATAAGATGGATAGACAGCAACTTCTTTGCTTAGATCGTAAGCATATCTTTTCTTGATCAAAGATAATGGAGATTTGACATATACCAACAAACGTCCAAAATCATAAACTCCTCGTTCTGTAGGTCTCAACTTATAAGTTAATTGTCCTCTTTTTTGAGAAGCCAAATTTAGCTGAAACAGAATGTCTCTTCTTTGAAATTGATGGGGTATCTCGTCAATGACTTCTAGTGAAACAGGAAACTGATAATAATTTTCTACATTAATATACACAGGGTTTTCATCACCATTTGACATTCTATCTGTCAAATCACGACTTGCCCAAATTCCTTTTTTTTGTAAGTATAGTAAAAAAAAATCTACTATTACCGCTAAACAAAGTAGCACAAAAGCAATCTTGGCAATGACCAAAAATATGAAATAAGGAAACCCTAAGATAAACAAGAAAATTAGTACTGCAAGGGCAATAATTAACCGCTTATCAATGTATAAACTTTGAAAAAATCGTTTCATAGACCAATTAACGAGGTATTTCTACCGCTTCAATAATTTCACTTACTAATTCCTTAGTCGTTACCCCTTCCATTTCTTTTTCTGGAGTCAACATAATTCTATGACCAAGTACAGCAGCAGCAACACCTTTGATATCTTCTGGAGTCACAAAATCCCTTCCTCTCATAGCAGCAATGGCTTTTGCTCCATTCATAATTGCAAGTGATGCTCTAGGAGAAGCTCCCAAATACAAACCATTATGACTACGAGTAGTATGAACTAATTGAGCAATATAACTTAATAAGTTTTTCTCAACATGGATCTTTTTTACTTGCTCTCTATATACTGCCAAATCTTCTCCAGAGAGTAATGGAGAAATTGTTGCAGACTTTGCCCCTTGTTGACGTTCGTGATGTCCTTCCAAAATCAAAGCTTCCTCTTGGAATGAAGGATAATTAACTTCAATCTTGAAAATAAAACGGTCTAATTGAGCTTCTGGTAAACGATAAGTACCTTCTTGCTCCACTGGGTTCTGAGTAGCCAATACAATAAATGGAGGAGCCATTGGGTAGGTTGTTCCATCAATTGTAATTTGCTTCTCTTCCATTACCTCAAACAAAGCTGCTTGTGTTTTGGCTGGAGCACGGTTAATCTCATCAATCAAAACAATGTTTGAAAAAATAGGACCTTGCTTAAACTCAAACTCTGAAGTTTTCAAGTTATAAATAGAAGTACCCAATACATCAGAAGGCATAAGGTCTGGAGTAAATTGTACCCTTGAAAAGTCAACTGATAGTGATTGAGAAACTAATTTAGCAGTCAATGTTTTGGCAACCCCTGGTACCCCTTCAATCAACACATGACCATCTGCCAAAATTGCTGCAATGATCAAATCTACCATATGTTTTTGTCCTACAATCACAGTAGAAATCTCTTGACGAATTCTTTGTACAGCTTCCCTAAGAGAACCTAAGTCTACTCGATCATTTGACAAAAAAGATTCAGTTGATGGCTCTGACTCTGGTTGAGTTCCTGCCCCTGATTCATCTAAATATTTATTATGATTTTCTTCCATTTTTAAAATCGTTTATCTTCTTATTCAATAAATGTAGTTCTTGTTCAGAAAAAGTTGAACGACCACTTACAAAACTTAAGTAATTAAATAGTTTTCTTAATTCTGGTTCTTCCATACTAGCTTTCATTGATAATTTTTTGAAAAAAGCATCATCTTGATCCATAGGATTTAAGTAATAGCTAGTTCTTATGTAATTGTAAAAGAAATGCACTTTCTTTTGAGCAATATCAGAATGCTCTCCCCTTCTATAATAGAGTTGAGAAACTGTTCTTACAAACTCCAATGTTGAATTTTTAGGAGCAGTAAGTACAGGTATGATTCGTTGAACACGCTTCATATTGAAGAGCACATAAATGAAAGCAGTTGTTAAAATAAGATACCAAGCCCATTTTAATCCTTCATATTTCATGATAAAAGCCAATTCTCCCTCTGTCTTCCCATGATATTTCATAGGTTTATAATATTCGTCCCAATAAATCGGTTTGTCTGCTGGAAAATAACTTAATGATTTGGAAATAAACTCATCATTACCATGATACAGCATGTTGTAGTTTGTAAAAGCAAGTGGTGTGGTATTCAAATAAAAATAACCAGAACCATATCCTACCTTAACATAAGTTGCTTGATTCAATGAATTTACGGCAAGAATGGTTGTATTAATACTATCTAGCTCAGCAAAATAATATCCCACAGTCTTCTCTCTAAAGAAATAATTACCTTCTCTCTTTAGTTTTGGATTGATAAAATTAAGTGATATTTCTGAATCTACTCCCTGAAAATCTTGAGCAGAAAAATCTTTTTCATAAAAAGAATGGCTCATCCCTATTCCCAAAAAGTCATTCATTTTTGGATTAAAAGAGTGACTTGCAATGAACACATTTCCTCCTACTCCTACATAATTCACCAATTCATCCCAATCATTGTCAGATATTTGAAATCGATCTGTCACGAAAAAGTAGGTTCCTTCTTCTTTATCAACCACATCATGAATAAATGAATTATAAGCTAATTCTTCATACAATGATCTTTCACAAATTATTATTTCTTGATCTGGAAATAAATCAGGCAAACGTTCTGTAAGGATATAATCACCATAAGGGTCTTTATCATCTTTTTCATAAGTTGCATTCCAATCAGGTTTCTTAGAAACAGTTGAGAATACAATTGCCAAAAATAGAACTAATAACCCTAAAACAACAAATACAAAAATTGCAGGTTTATTTTTCATCTTACTTGTTTATTTGTTTTGAAAAGGTTGAAAAAGTTTGCTGTAAATCCAAGAATTGCTGTTTGTCTACACTTTTTTCTCCATACCAAATATAATCAAACACATCACTAAGGTATTCAAAGCTTTGTTGAAGAGGTGCTGATTTGATTTCATAGATATAATCTAAGTTCGTTTTGTTTTCCTCCCATTGAATTACTTCAGCATCTGCCATTTCTTTCAATGTTTTCAAGAATAAAATTCGAACAGCACGTCTGTATAATTGTTTTGCCAATGCTTCCTCCAACAAAACATTAAAATCCATTGCATAAATATCTTCTGTCTCAATATCATAATCAAGCCCATCTTTTGACTTCAATCCTTTGCGTTTAGAAAAGAGAGAAGTTCCCACAAAAAAGCGAACAATTATGAAAGTAACAGCAAGAAGACAAACTATCATTACTACATAAAATATCCAACTAAAATCACCTTTTGGAGTAGTCAATACATCTCCAATCCACTCCAATACATCAAGCATAAACTCAAGGACTTTGAAGAAGAATTTTCCTTGCCAATTAGGGCGTTCTTGGGGTTTTCTTTGTTGATCATAATCAAAATCACCACTAAGACGATGTTCTGTAAGCTTCTCTTGATCAAACTTTCGTTCTTGAATTTCAGAAACATCGTAAACTTGGTAGTTTAACTGATGAGAAGCAGTATCTGTATCACTAATGTACACAACACTATCTTCTACAGTAGTTTCACCACCATCATCCCACTGAGCATAACTTCCAAAAGCAAAAAAGCTTAGAAGTAATAAAATAAGATACTTTTTCATATTACTTTAATTCTACCCCTTTACTCTTCAACAATTCTCTAAACTCCTCATCATTTTCCCATCGTTGATGCAAAAGAAGAGGATACAACACAAAATAGTACAATATAAATAAAGCAGAGATAAAAATAATGAACAGCGAAATCGTCCAATGCATGTCTGTAAGGCGTGTCACAAAACTTTCCAAAAAACCAGCCATTATAAATATAGGAACCAAACCTACAATGATTTTGAGACCTTGTCTAGCTTTCATTACAATTGACTGAGAACGCTTATAAGTTTTCGGAAAAAGAACACCTGCCCCAACCAACAAACCAGCTGCACCAGCAATGACAATTGCAGATATTTCCAATGTTCCATGAATCCAAATGACTAAAAATGATTCTTGCAATAAGCCTTTACCATAAAAAAACCACTGAAAAGCTCCCAACATTACTCCATTTTTGAAAAGCATATACACAGTACCAATTCCTCCCATAATTCCAGATACAAAAGTTAAAAAAGAGACTCTGATATTATTGGTAGTGATTCGATAAAACATGGAAGTTTTATCTGGACTTTTGTATACAGCCATAGGATCACCATTATTGATATTTGCCAATGTCATATTTACATAATCATCACCCAGAATTACTCGAGGAAAGCTTTCATCATAGGCAGTAGAGACAACACCTATCAATACTGAAAATGCAAAAATTAAAAATGAATACAATAAATACCTTTGCACCTTAAAGAATTCAAAAGGAAGTTCATACTGCCAAAAATGGAAGATTCTTGTTCCTTTCTCTTTCTTATTCTCATAAATAGCCTGATACAATTCTACTGCTAAACCATTCAGATAAATAGTAGTATTACTTGTGGGGTATTGTGTCTTGGCATAAGACAAATCTTCCATCAAATCAATGTATAAATCAGATAGAATACTTGGCTTTACCTCTTTATATTTTTTGAGAAGAATTTCCATTTCTTCCCACTTCTTTTTGTTTCTCTTCAAAAAAACAGCTTCTCTCATATCATAGTTTTGAAAAATACTACAAATACTATCCAATCTTCATAACTTTTTGTATCTTGAGTTATGAGTGGTTTTAGATACAACTTATCTAAAAAGTATTTTTTAACTGATTCAAGATAGCAAAAAAATCAATATGGCTGAAATAAAAATAGAAACAAGTCAAAATGTAGTCATTGACTTTAAGCTTTCCGATACAGGTGACCGAATTTTTGCAAAACTTCTAGATCTTCTATTCCTAGCAATCTATTATATTGGTATTTCCCTTACTCTCTTTTACTTGTTTGATCTTGATATTCAATTATTTAGAGGAGCAGGAATGATTATTTTTTTAATCTTCTACATGATTCCTTATTCATTTTATTCAGTAGCACTTGAAGTTTTTATGAATGGGCAAACCTTTGGTAAAAAAATCATGAAAATTCGAGTGATTAATCTTGATGGTTCTGGTTTACGACTTGGAGATTCTATTATGCGTTGGTTGTTTCAACCTATTGATCACTTATTTTACTACTTACCTGCTCTTGTTTCTGTTTCAGTATCAAAAAAAGCTCAAAGAATAGGAGACATTGCAGCAGGAACAACTGTTATTAAACTCAAAAAGACTGTATCTCTACAAGACACTGTATTTAGAGATGTAGATGAAAGATATACTGTTCGCTTTCCAAATGCTTTGGATTTAACGGATAAAGACATCAATACAATACTTGATGCACTTGCCCACTTTCACAAAACGAAAGATGACAAATACATTAAGATACTAGCAAAGAAAACACGTGAAAAACTAAATATTGAAAAGAATTATAGACCTGAAAAATTATTGGAAACAATCATAAAGGACTATAATGTGTTAGCACTTCAAAAAAATGAATAACGAAGAAATTCCAGTATATACAAGAGGTCAGCTTGCACTAAGAAATGGGC
Source organism: Cytophagales bacterium (assembly GCA_024232295.1). Taxonomy (GTDB): domain Bacteria; phylum Bacteroidota; class Bacteroidia; order Cytophagales; family JAAEPT01; genus JAAEPT01. Next base: position 72,201 of record JAAEPT010000036.1, on the reverse strand, counting down.
AAGATCGAGAAGAAATTTGGTGTGCCTATGAAGGAATCATTTATGATGTTACCAAATCTCGCTTCTGGAAAAATGGACTTCATTATGGATTGTGGGCAGGGCAAGACCTTACTGAGGAAATGAAGGATGCTCCACATTCAACAAATGTTTTTGACAAATTTAAAATTGTAGGTAAACTAAAATAATGATATTAATAGCAGATAGTGGTTCAAGTAAAACAGCTTGGCGTTTTATTGCAGGAGATGGAGAAATTACTGCCATTCAAACTGATGGTATTAACCCCTTCCACCAGACTCCTGATGAAATTGACATGATTGTCAAAGACCCAAAATTAGTAAATATTGCAGCCAAAGTTTATGATGTATTCTTCTATGGTGCTGGTTGTAATTATGATGATAAGAAAAAAGTTGTATCTGATAGTCTTAAAAAGATTTTCGTATTTGCTGATATCACAGTAGATCATGACCTTTTGGCTGCTGCTAGGGGTGTCTGTGGACATGAAAGAGGAATTGCTTGTATCTTAGGCACAGGATCGAACTCTTGTCTGTATGATGGTGAGAATATTGAACAAAACTCCCCTTCTCTTGGATATATTTTGGGAGATGAAGGTAGTGGTACTTATATGGGTAAAAAATTACTTAGAGATTATCTTTACAGTAGTTTACCCCAAACACTTTATAATAAGTTTGTAGACAAATATGGGCTTCATATTGATACAATTTTAGATAGTGTTTACAGAAGTTATTTACCCAATAAATTTTTAGCCTCTTTCTCTGAATTTATCTACGAAAATATTCGCCATCCCTATATGTATGGATTGGTTTATGAAAGCTTTTATGACTTCTTAGATAGACACGTATGTCAATATGAGGGTTATAAAGATGTTCCTACTCACTTTGTGGGTTCTATTGCTTTCTATTACCAAGATATTTTACAAAAGGTAGCAGATGATCTAGAATTACAATTAGGAAATATTATAGAAACACCTGCTGAGGGTTTAATCACGTATCATGAGCGATAAGCAACAAGTTACAGAAGCAACTTCAAACTATCAGAACCTTGATCAAATGTCTGTAACAGAATTATTACAGAACATCAACAAGGAAGATCATACAGTTCCTCAAGCAGTTGAGAAAGCAATTCCACAAATTGAAAAATTAATTGCTATCACTGTAGAAAAAATGCAAAATGGAGGAAGACTTTTTTACATTGGTGCAGGAACAAGTGGTAGATTGGGTGTTGTAGATGCTTCTGAGTGCCCTCCTACTTTTGGAGTGAATCATGGTAAAGTAGTAGGTATCATTGCAGGAGGTGATACAGCCATTCGTAAGGCTGTTGAAAATGCAGAAGATGATACACAACAAGCTTGGAAAGATCTAGAAGCATACAATATTACAACACAAGATGTAGTAGTAGGCATAGCAGCCTCTGGACGTACTCCTTATGTAATTGGAGGACTTGAAGAATGTAACCAAAGAGGAATTGTTACAGGTTGTATCACTTGTAACCCTTCAAGTAAACTAGCACAAACTGCACAATATCCAATAGAAGTAGTAGTAGGACCAGAATTCCTGACAGGAAGTACTCGAATGAAAGCAGGTACTGCTCAAAAACTATCCTTAAATATGTTGTCAACAGCTGTAATGATCCAATTGGGGCATGTAAAAGGAAATAAAATGATTGACATGCAATTATCCAATGAAAAACTTGTAGATCGAGGTGTAAAAATGGTAATGAATGAATTAAATATTGATTATAATCTTGCCAAAGAACTACTTCTTAAACATGGAAGTGTAAGGAAAGCTGTAGAGAATTTTTAAAGCTTGGGTAAAAAACATGTATAAAAATAAAAAGGGAGACTATTAAATAATAGTCTCCCTTTTTAGTCCTTTTAATCTCTCTTAACTAGTGAGGAGCGTGTCCATCTGTATGACCATCTGTATTATCTACAGTTGCAGCAGAATCAACTACAGCAGAAGCAGAATCAACTACAGCAGAAGCAGAAGTATCAGCTGGAGCAGAAGCGTCAACAGTTTCAACTACAGGCTCAGCTGGAGTAGTTGCATCAGTTGTAGTAGCTGTATCTGTTGGAGTAGTTGGAGTTGTAGTAGTAGTATCACCACCAGCGTTTCCACCACCACACGAGAACAACATTGCAGAAGCAGCGATCAAAGAGATATAAATCGTTTTCATGATAAAAGTGTTTTTAAATACTTAATAAATAGTTCAACAAGGGACAAATATAGTCGTTTTTAGCAAAAAGCAATCAGATTCTTAGAGTTTTTTTATTTCTTTCTAAAAACGATATTGATAGGTACTCCTTCGAACCCAAAATGGTATCTTAATTTATTCTCCAAGTACCTCTCATAAGGTTCTTTGATGTACTGTGGAAGATTACAGAAAAAAGCTATTGTAGGAGTTGCTGTTGGCAACTGTGTTACATACTTAATTTTAATATATTTCCCTTTGTAAGCTGGTGGTGAGTATTTTTCAATCTCTTTCAACATCAATGCATTCAACTCAGAAGTAGCTATTTTTGCACTTCTATTTTCATACACTTCAACAACCTTATCTAATGCTTGATAAATACGTTGTTTATTTAGAACAGATATGAACAAAATAGGTACATGGTTGTGAGGAGCTAATTTTTGATGAATTTCCTTTTCCATATTCTGTAAAGTCTTTCCATCCTTCTCTACCAAATCCCACTTATTGATCAAAATCACAATCCCTTTTCTGTTCTTATGAGCCAGTCTAAAAAGGTTAATATCTTGTGATTCTACTCCTCTTGTAGCATCAACCATTAGAATACACACATCAGAGGATTCTAATGAGTTAATGGCACGCATTACAGAATAGAATTCAACATCATTTGTTACATTCTTCTTCTTCCTAACCCCTGCTGTATCAACAAATACGAATTCTTTCCCAAATTGATTGTAATAAGAGTTAATTGAATCCCGTGTTGTACCTGCTTGGTCTGTTACAATACTTCTCTCCTTTCCCATGATTACATTTAAGAAAGAAGATTTCCCTGCATTTGGTCTACCCAAAATAGCAATCTTTGGAATTCCTTCATAAGGATCTTCTACCCCCTCATCCTGAAAGTGACCAACAACTTCATCCAATAAGTCTCCAGTCCCACTACCATTTTGAGAAGAAATTGCATGAATACTTTCAAATCCTAAAGCATAAAACTCATGGTAACTTAAAGCATCTAATGTATTGTCTGCTTTATTCGCTACTACAATTATTGGTTTCTTTGTTCTTCTCAATACAGAGGCAAATTCTTTATCAAGATCAGTCATACCAGCACGAGAATCTACCATGAATAAAATCACATTTGCTTCATCAATGGCTAAACTTACTTGGTCACGAATTGCTTCTTCAAAAACATCATCAGAATTCAATACATACCCTCCTGTATCAATTACTGAGAAAAATTTTCCAGTCCACTCAGCATGACCATAATGGCGATCACGAGTAATTCCACTCTCATTATCCATAATCGCTTTACGCTCTCCAATCAATCGATTGAAAAAAGTGGATTTCCCTACATTAGGTCTTCCTACAATGGCTACAATATTTCCCATTTTATGATGCTTTTTAAAATTTGTACAAAAGTACGAGTTTTCTATTAAGAATAAAAAAGGGCTACACTTGCCCTTCTATTTTTTATTGATTATACCCTAAGTTGGTTAATTTCTGCTTTTTCAAACGCCAATCTGGCTCAACCTTCACATACTGCTCTAAGAACACTTTCTTTGCAAAGAAGTTTTCTAATTGCTTTCTTGAATCTGTGCCAATTCTTTTCAGTGAACGACCTTGCTTACCAATCAAAATTCCTTTTTGGCTATCTCTCTCCACTAAAATCTCTGCACGAATACGAATAATTTTTGATTCTTCAATAAAGTCAGTAATCACAACCTCTGTACTGTATGGTACTTCCTTCTTACAGTGTAAGAAAATTTGCTCTCTAATAATTTCAGAAGCAAAAAATCTTTCTGGGCGAGTTGTTAAAGCATCTTTGCTATAAAAAGGTGGATGCTCAGGCATATACTTAATTAATAAAGGAAGAATTAATTCAGTATTAAACTTCTCCAAAGCTGAAATAGGGAAAATCTCTGTTGGATTAATCTTCTCTTTCCAATATTCTACTTTCTCTACTACTTCACCTTGTTCTTTTACCTGATCTACTTTATTGACCAATAAAATAACAGGAATATCCATATTTTTCAATTTATCTAGCACATCATCTTCATCGTACTTTTCATAAATATCTGTGATAAATAAAATAACATCTGCATCTTCTAATGAATAGTTTACAAAACTCATCATAGATTTATGCAGTTCATATTTTGGTTTAATAATCCCTGGTGTATCAGAATAAACAATCTGATAATCATCACCATTGATAATTCCTTGAATACGATGACGTGTTGTCTGAGCCTTAGAAGTGATGATAGACAAACGCTCTCCTACCAAAACATTCATAAGGGTTGACTTTCCTACATTTGGTTTTCCAATGATGCTGACAAAACCAGATTTATGTGTGCTGTTTTCCATATTTTTCTAACTATTCTACAAAAATAGTTGTTTTATTTGAAAAAACACTCTACTTTTGTATCACAAATCGCGGGATGGAGCAGTAGGTAGCTCGTTGGGCTCATAACCCAAAGGTCACTGGTTCGAGTCCAGTTCCCGCTACTATATAAAAGCTTATTGAGAAATCAATAAGCTTTTATATTTTTATCACTTTTATTTTTCACATCATGTACACAGTCTATGTCCTTCACTCTACAGCATTTGACAAAATTTATATTGGCTATACCCTTATATTAATTATTGATGGTATCAAGCCTAATTATATTAACCACAATAAGATTCAATATTTACAAATATGGAGATTAATTAGGAAATGATATTTAATCTTATCAGCTTTGTATCGTCAATCTGTAAAATTGATCTCAGTAATAGTAAAAAATCCTGTATTCACAGGTATCGTTAAGAATTCTCTATTTATAGTTTCCTTCAACGTGTCACCAAACAAGGTGAAATTTTTCCTGTTTTGAAGAGAACAATCAATAAAGTCCTTATTTTAATTTATCTATAGTCTCAATTAAGAGACTATCTCTTGTCTTATTCCTTATTTTTAAGGACTGTAATGAATATAGGCAATAATCATTTATGAATAATAAAAGAAGAAGATTTCAAAAATCTAAAAAAGTAGAATCTACTATAAACCCTCAGTTATTAATAAAAAAAGCTACCAAGTCTATAGAAACCAAATACATTGTAAGCAAAAGTTTTGCTGATTTTTCATTAGACACCTTATTATTAAAAAACCTAGAAACAAAAGGATATACCTTACCTACAGAAGTTCAAGAAAAAACATTATCTAATTTGATTGTAGGTAATGATTTAATTGGAATTGCTGCAACAGGTACTGGAAAAACGGGAGCATTCCTAATTCCTTTAATTCACAGAATATTAAAAGGAGAATTAAGTACAGCTTTAATTGTAGTGCCAACTCGTGAATTAGCACAACAAGTTTGGGACGAATTCAAATCACTAACAAAAAACCTAAACCTTTATTCAGCTTGTTTTATAGGAGGAACAAATGTCAGGAAAGACATCTCTATAGCTAAAAAAAAGTTGAATATGGTAGTAGGAACACCAGGAAGGATTAATGATTTGATGAATAGAAAAGCATTAAAACTTCATACATATGATGCATTAGTTCTAGATGAATTTGACAGAATGTTAGATATGGGATTTATTAATGATATTAATAAAATATCTACAGCTATGAAAAACAGAAATCAAACTTTATTGTTTTCTGCTACTGTAGATAAATCACAAAATAAATTGATTAGAAACATTGTACATAACCCTATAAAAATCAACATCACAAATGGTTTAAAATCTAGTGATAATGTGGATCAAAGTATCATTGAAGTTAAAAGAGATGAAAATAAATTTGATTTATTACTTGATTTAATAAATGACAAATCCTTATCAAAAGTCATACTTTTTGCAGAAACAAAAAGAGTTGTTGATAAGTTGAGTAAACAATTATCAAAGTCAGGGGTAAAGTCAGATGTAATTCACGGAGATAAGTCTCAAAACTATAGAACTCGTGCTATAGATTTATTTAAAAGAGGTAAAGTAAAAGTTTTGGTGGCTACTGATGTAGCTGCAAGAGGAATTGATATAAAAGGGGTAACTCATGTAATTAATTATCAATTACCAAAAACTATGGATAGCTACATTCACAGAATAGGAAGAACAGGAAGAGCTGAAACATCTGGAACAGCTTATACATTTGTAAATTAAAATATTAATATTAAAAATAGAGTCATTATGCAAGAAGGTATTGTAAAATTTTTCAACGAAGTAAAGGGGTTTGGTTTCATAAAATCAAATAATTTACAGGAAGATATTTTTGTTCATTCATCAGGTTTAGTTGATGAAATTAGAGAAGGTGATAACGTTTCTTTTGAGACTGAAGAAGGACGAAGAGGATTAAATGCAGTAAATGTACAAGTAATAGGTTAATTCCTAATTAAGCACATTATAAGGAGAACCTTTGTTTTTTTAACAAAGGTTTTTTTGCTTAAGAGAGAGTTGTTATTGTTTTTTTTAATGAAACTTTAGCGATACCCAAAATTTTGTAATAAATATTAAAGAAATGCCCTTATTTAAAATTCCAACAAGGGCATTTTTTTCTTTTATACCTTCTATTTTTTCACTCAAAAACATAAAAAAATACAATTAACAACAAAGTAATAACCTTATCATTATAAGCTAATTAACATTATACTATTCATTTAATCAAATCACCTCCACATCACATAAAAAACACATATTACTACAATTTAATCGAAATTAACATTTTTGTAAACGAAAAAACAGCAATTGTAAATAGTAATTCAAAGGAACATAATATCATTATATATAGCAATAATACACCAATCAGCTAAATATAACAACCACTCTAAATTCTTTGAATATTACAATATGAAAGTCTACAACAAACGCACACTTTATTTATTGTTTTCCCTCCTATTATCCTCTTTAAATGGTTTTGCTAATCCTGACATAGTAGTAAAAGGAAATGGAGCAATAATCTCTGATGGAGACACCTCTCCAAATGCTGAAGATGGAACCGAATTTGGAGCACAACAGTCAAATGTAGGAGATGTAACAAATGAATTTTGGGTCCTTAATGAAGGAACAGCTGATCTAACAATTGGTACAGTAGATGTTCAAGCATCTTCTGGAACAATTACTCAATATGATAATCATTATACTGTTGGGCAACCAGCCAACACAACCATACAACCTGGTGATAGTACAAAGTTCACTGTTAGGTACAAACCTATTGCACCAGGAAGACATGGTAATAATGTAGGAGCAAGAGCATTAATCAAGTTTACAACAAATGATGTAGATGGAGATTTCGATTTTCACATTCATGGTACTTCAGTAAGTGGAGCTCCTTATGATTGTACCTCTGGTAAAGTAATTTTTTCCCATGCGAATGCTACAAGTCTCTATGATCTAGATTATACAGACCTAAATGTGCCTTTTAATGCTTTAGGAAGCACAGGTTCTTTATTTGATGCTATTGACATTCACCCTACAGATCATTTCTTGTATATGATTAGAAGAAATGGAAATGGTACAAGAAATCAATTGTGGGTGACTGGTTACAACAACCAAGATGAATACATAGGATCTATTAGTGGGTTAAATGCAAATCACCTTTACAGAGCTGGAGCTTTTGATGATGATGGACACTTATACATTACAAGAGATATAAATAATGCTACTTTGTACAAAGTAGACATTCGTTCATTAACAGCTACACCAATTACATTAAGCCAACCTATTCGAATTTATGATATGGCTTATCGTTCACAAGATGGATTATTCTATGCTGTGAGCGATCAAGGAACTATTGGACTAGTTAGTATTAACCCCAATACAGGTGAGGTAAAATTAATAGGCAACAATAGCCTTTCTGCCTACAATGGACTAGTTAGTAGTGATGACGGTAGAATTTATGGGCAAGTAGCCAATGGGCGCATTTTTGAACTCAACCTTATTGATGGTAGTCAAAGTGCTGTAACAAATGACCCTGCTGCTTATAATGTTACTCTTCATGATATGGCAAGCTGTGGTACTTTTAACTTTCCTTCTCAATCAAGAGCAATTGTAAAAGGAAATGGTGTTTTGATTCCAGATGGAGATACCTCTCCAAATGCTGAAGATGGAACTGCCTTTGGAACACAACAAGTCAATATTGGCTCTGTTACTAGAACCTTCTGGATTTTAAATGAAGGAACCGCTCCTTTAACAATTGGAACATTAGATATTAGAGGTTCTAATGGTTCTGCTACCATCTATGATGCTCATTACACAATTGGACAACCTGCCTCTTCTATTATTGCTGCAGGAGATAGTGTTAGTTTTACAATTACCTATGCTCCTACTGCTGTAGGTTCGCATGGTTATAATTCTGGAAATAGAGTTTTTGTACAATTTACAACAACTGATTTAGATGGTAATTTCAACTTTGATATTCATGGTACATGTATTTCTGGGTCAGCTTATGATTGTACCTCTGGTAAAGTTATCTTCTCACATTCTAATGCTACACGTCTCTATGATGTAGATCTCACAAAATCAGATGCTTCTTTTACCGGACTAGGAAGTACAGGTCAGTTATATGATGGTTGTGGTATTCATCCAACTGACAAATTTCTTTATATGATTAGAAGAAATGGTAATGGAACAAGAAATGAATTATGGGTAACTGGTTATAATAATCAAGATCAACGTGTAGGAGATATTAATGGTCTTAATCCAAATCTTTTATACCTAGCAGGAGATTTTGATGACAATGGATATTTCTACACTAAACGAGACATTAATGATGTCAACTTCTACAAGATAGATGTTCGCTCATTAACTGCCACTACAATTACGCTAAGTCAATCTATTCGAATTTATGATATGGCTTACCGCTCACAAGATGGGTTACTTTATGCTAGAAGTGATCAGGGATTAATTGGGTTGGTAAGTATTAATCCTAGTACAGGGGAAGTAAAACTAATTGGTAATAATAGTCTTTCTACTTACCATGGAATAGCAGGAAGTGACAATGGTAGAATATACGGACAAGCTACCACAGGACAATTTTTTGAATTAAACCTTACAAATGGTAGTCAGAATGCTGTTACTACAGATCCAGCTTACAATGTTAGTTTTCATGATTTGTCAAGTTGTGGAACCTTTACTTTTCCTGCTCAACCAAGAGCTATTGTAAAGGGAAACAATACTCTAATTCCAGATGGTGATACTTCTCCAAATGGCGAAGATGGAACTGAGTTTGGGACACAACAAGTGAATGTTGGAAGTGTGACGAAAACATTCTGGATTTTAAATGAAGGAGAAGCTGACTTGAATATTGGTACAGTAGACGTTCAAGGTTCTAATGGCAATGCCACTATCTATGATGCACATTATACAGTAGTACAACCTACTTCAACAACCATTGCTGCTGGGGATAGTACTAGCTTTACTGTTACTTATGCTCCTACTGCTGTTGGAAGACATGGTGATAATGTAGGAGTTAGAGCATTAATCAAATTCACAACCAATAGTTTAGATGGTGATTTTGATTTTTATATTCATGGTACTTCTATTTCTGGAAACCCTATTAATTGTACTTCTGGGAAAATGATAATGGCTAATGGAAACACAACTCAACTTTATAGTTTAGATTATACTGATGCAAATATTCCTAATACAAATCTTCTTGGGGGAAATGTAGGAATACGTCTTTATGGAATAGGAATAAATCCTCAAGATAAGTTTGTTTATGGAATGAGAAATAACAACTTAGGAAATCAATTGTGGGTAGTAGGTGATGATGGGAATGATGAATTTGTAGGAATTGTAAATGGCTTGACTAGCACTCATGCTTATTTAGCTGGAGATTTTTCAAAAGCTGATGGTTATTATTATGTCAAAAGAGACGCGAATGATGCGATTTTATATAAAATAGATGTTTATGCATTAACAGCAACACCAATCACATTAAGTCAATCCATTCGAATCTATGATATGGCTTATAATGAACAAGATGGATTATTTTATGCTGTTAGTGATGCAGGAACGATTGGATTGGTAACAATTAATCCAACAACAGGAACTGTTACTTTAATTGGTAATAATGGAGCTGTTACACATAATACAACTTATGCAAGTTCTACTGGTGAAGTTTATGGACAAGCTAGTACAGGACAAATTTTCCAATACAATACAACAAATGGTAACCAAATTGCCTATTCAAATAACCCTGCTTATACAACAAGTCATCAAGATGGGGCAAGTTGTGGTGCTTTTACAGCAAGTACTGATTTAGAAATCACAAAAGTAGATGATAATGTCACTGCTTATATTGGAGGAAATACAGTTACTTATACAGTCATTGCAAAGAACAACGGACCATTTGGAGCTGGAAAAGCCATAGTATCCAACCCTATTCCTACTGGAACTAGTTTTATGAAATGGACAGCGACTCCTTATGGAACAGCTTATACTTCAGCTACTGGCACAAACAATGGAGCTATCAATGACATGGTAGATTTGGCTGCTGGCGATAGTATTGTCTATACAATCACAGTTACGATTCCAATTAGTTATTCAGGAAATTTAGTGAACACAGCTACAATTACAACACCTTCTAATCTAACAGATTCTAATCCTGCAAACAATAGCAAAAGTGATACAGATACCAATGAAAATTTGGTGGCGGAGAATTGTGGAAATGGAATTGATGATGATGGTGATGGCTTAAATGATTGTTTTGATTGTGAATGTGGAGCTGATCCAGTTTGTGATAATTTTTATTATGGTTTAAACCAACCTACTTGCCAAAATATTCCAACACCCGGTCCTTTCAATATGATATTAAAATATGCTGGAATATCAGGTGTTACTGGATATTCTACACCAGCAATTGGAGACATAGATGGTGATGGCATTCCTGATATTGTAGGTATGAGACATACTAAAGGTAATCCTGGTGCTCATACAGGTCAGATTCAAGTTTTGAATGGAAATGATGGAAGTACTAAATTTACGATAGGACCGATAGGAATTAATCAATTTAATTCTGGGGCTTCAATAGCAGATATTGATAAGGATGGAAAAGCAGAAATTTATTTCCAAGCAAGTAATAGAAGGCTTTACAAATATGACCATACAGGTACTCAAATTTGGCAGTCTACTCAACAATTTGGTGTCAACCATTGTGGTAGTTTCAATTGTAATCCACCAAATTGGAATATCCAAAGTTCTGTTCGTCCTGCTTTTGCTGATTTTGATGGGGATGGACAAGCAGAGATTTATATGGGAAATGAGATTTGGAACACTATGACAGGTAACAGAATTGTACGTCCTGCCAATACTTATTTTGCCTCAAAAGGAGCTCAAAATGCTGCCTTATCTCAACAATCTTCTGCCTATGATATTCTTCCTGATTCCTATTGTGCTGATTGTAGTGGAATGGAGTTAATCTGTGGAAACACAGTATATTCAGTCAACATTGCTACTCAAACAATGACTGCTGTTTCTACTAGTCCTTCTTATGGTGATGGCTATACTGCTTTGGCTGATTGGAATGGTGACGGATTAATGGATATCATTGTTACAGATATCAATGGTGGTGCTGGTTCAGCTCCATTTGTTTACATATGGGATCCAAGAACAAGACAATTAATCAAAACTGATAAAGCTGGAAATCCATTAGTAGCAAACCGTGTATTTGTAGGAGGAGGTACAGGAGACGGTGGTGTTCCTGCCGGAGGTATTGCTTCTATTGCTGACTTTGATGGTGATGGAGTAAATGAAATGGCTGTTGTTGGTATCAATCGAATTTATATTATTGAAAGTGATTTATCAATTGCTACCTCAATGGTTGTTAAAGATGGTTCTGCTGAAACTACTTGTACAGCATTTGACTTTGAAGGAGATGGAGAAATGGAAATCGTTTATCGAGATGAAAAAAACTTAAGAATACTATATTATAATGGAACATCATTGACAGCCAAATCAACAATACCATGTACTTCTGGAACAAGACTAGAATCTCCTGTAGTAGCAGATGTAGATGCTGATGGTGAAGCTGAAATCATTTGTACGTGTGGTTCTCAAACTCGAGTATATGAAAGTGATAATACAAGAGAATGGATGCCAACTCGTAGAGTTTGGAATACTCACAACTATGTACCAACATGGGTAAATGATGATTTAACAATTCCTTCTGTTTATCAAAATAAATCAAATGTATCTGGACAAGATATTTATCTTTCTCAAACTCCTTATTTAGATTGTTTAGGAAACTTAGTGTATCCTGCTATTCCTGATGTTGTCTCTACAATTAGTCCTATTACTTATGATGATTGTGAAGATCAAACAGGATCCGCAACACTTACTATTTGTAATGATGATGAGCAAGCTTTAGTTTTTGGCTACAAAATAAGCTACTATAATGGTGACCCAAAATCAGGAGGAACATTAATCAAAACAGATTCCATTGTTAGAGACTCTGTTACAATCATCAGTGCAAACTGCTACACTAAAGAAGTTGAATTCCCAAGAGGAGATTATAATCTGCATGTGTATGTTAATGACGATGGTTCTGATCCTTTGAATGCACCTGTTGCAACAATACAAGAATGTGATGCAGCAAATAATAACATTTTCCTCCCAGTAATTGGGAAACCAGCATTAACAATCACAAATCCTGCACAGTCTTGTGAAGGAACTACAGGTGATTTGACAGATGCATCAATTACTTCAGGTTCATCAAATTCAAGTAATCTACAATATTATAGTGATGCCAGTGCAACAATACCATTAGCAACACCTAATAGTGTAGATAATGGTACTTACTACATTGTTGCTACAGATAATAATGGTTGTACAGACACTTCTTCTGTTACAATTACAGTGAGTAATGCACCAGCTACTTCTTCTGGCAACTCTCCTATTGTATGGTTAAGAGCAGATGAGGGTACAAATAATTTAGCTACTCAATGGGAAGATCAAAGTGGCAATAACAACCACTATACTACTGTATCCACTCCATCTTTGAATATTGGAGATAGTACATCAAACTACAACCCTTATATTGACATCTTGGATGGAGGATTTAATGCTCCTGCAGGTGCTGAGTTGGGAAATGAATATACAATTATCACAGTCGCAAAAAAACTTCCTTCAGATTATGATGGGCGAATATTTGATGGACATACTGGAAATTATTCATGGGGATACTGGGGTAATTATTCTAGATCACTCAATACCAATGGTAATCCAGCAGCAAATAATATTGCACCGGCTACATCAATCACAAGCCCACGTAAAATGTTACAAAGCTTTGTGCGAGATCAAAATGGTACAATGACCCATTCTGTAAATGGAAAACTAATCAAAACATACAGTAATACTGCAAGTGCAAATGGAATAAGAGTAGATATCAATACAGGAGCTTTTTCTGCTACAGAATCATCAGATTGCCGCATTTATGAGGTACTAATCTATAATTCTGCATTAAGTCAATCAGATTTAGATATTATCGAAGCTTATTTGATGACAAAGTATAGAATGGGTAAAGAAGTAAACTACTTATCTTCTACAGGAGCAACTACCTATGATATTTCTGATTATGAAAATGATATTATTGGTATTGGTAAAGAGTGTTATTTCCATCAAAAACAATCAGAATCATCTGATGATTCTACAAAGATATTTGTTGCTTCTTTAGCTTCTTCAAACTCACAAAACACAGGTAATGTCACAAATGACGTTTCTTATTTAATGATGGGACATAATGGAGCAAAATTAAGAAGTACAGGTAATTCAAATACAGAGGTTCCTCCTGCTGGAACGGATGGCTATACTGTACATGCTAGACTAGAACGTGAATGGAAAGTTATTAACACAAACTTCGGAGATACCTACTCTATTGAAATTGAGTTAATGGATGCTAACTCAGTCGCATCTCTTGATGACTTATGTTTATTAGTTGATGATGATGGTGACTTCACAAGTGGATGTAGAGTTTATAGTAATGCTGACGGAATTACATTTGCCTATGGGTCAATTATTATTGGAGAAATTAGTTCATCAATCATACCAATAGGATCAACAAAATTCATTACGCTTGGAAGTATTAACCCTGGGACTATTTTACCAGTAGATTTAGTAAATCTAAAAGGAAATCTAGAAAATGATTTACTTACTCTAAGTTGGACTACGTTATCAGAAAGTAATAATGACTATTTCATGGTAGAAATTTCTAAAGATGGTTTAGAATGGAATACCATAGGTACAAGTATAAAAGGTGCAGGAAATAGTAGTGAAACATTAAATTATGAGACTAAGCTAAAAGATGAAGGATATGAGGGAATGTATATTAGACTAGTCCAAACAGATTTTGATGGAAGCATTAATTATTCTAATGTCATCAAAATAAATAATCAATCCATCGAATCTTCTATTTATGTATACCCAAACCCTTCTTCAAATACATTCAACATCTCAGTTAATGATAATAATTTTGTAAAATATGAAGTATACACAAGTCATTCAGTTCAAATAATGGAATCAACATTGGATGAATATGAAACTGATTTTCAAGTTGATTTGATTGATTTCGCCAATGGTATTTATTTCATTAGACTATATGATTTAGAAGGCTTTCAAAAAGTTGTTAAAATCATAAAAAAATAAACCAACAAACACCCTATATACTCCCTCTAACTTTTAGGAGGGGGTATATTTAACAAAGCTAGATTACTTATTTTTACCCCAAGTAATTCATTCTCTTCATTCTGACACTAGTTCGTCATTTTATCATAAAGAAATTAAAAGTAACAAAACTAAATCTGAGATATTTTGTTGCAAATAAAAAGATTCAATGATAATGACCTTTATGAAAAGATACCTCACCTCTACTCTGATCGTAGTTCTATCAATGCTGTTCTTTTTGAATTGTACAACCAAACAAAATAAGACAATGACAGAAGAAAAATCAAACTTATTGTGTGACACCACTACTGGTATTTGTGAAATCCCTGTTGTTAATGAAGAGAGTAATCAAAACATATCACAAACAAGTATTTCTCAAAACCAAATAAAAATTGTCTACTTCACAGACCCTATTTGTTCTTCTTGCTGGGGCATAGAACCTCAATTAAGAAAATTAAAACTTGAATATGGTCATGCTATTGAAGTAGAATATCGAATGGGTGGTTTATTACCTGATTGGAGCTATAATAGTGGAGGAATTAGTAAACCTAGTGATGTGGCTAGTCATTGGGACGAAGTAAGTCATCATTATGATATGCCTATTGATGGTGATGTGTGGCTAGAAGACCCTTTAGACTCTTCTTACCCTCCTTCAATAGGATTTAAGGCTGCTCAACTACAAGGACAAGATAAAGCTTTACTTTTCTTGCGAGAAATTCGTGAAATGGTCTTCTTGAAAAAAACAAATATTGCCAAGCGAGAAAATTTAGAATTAGCTGCTCAAAAAGTGGGTTTAGACTTAAAACAGTTTACAGCAGATTTGGATACAAAAGCCTTACAGCTTTTTCAAGAAGACTTACAAACAGCAAGAGCTTATGGTGTAAGAGGATTTCCAACATTATTTATCATAGATTCTTCTGGAAACAAAAATAAAATTTACGGTGCAAGACCTTATTCGGAGATAGAAAAAACATTGCAACAAGCAAATTCTTCATTACAGAAGAAAGAATATTCTAAAGACTGGCAATCTATTTTTGATAAATACCCTACATTGACTGCAAGAGAGTATTCAGAGATAGGGAATATTGAAAGAAAATCAGCTGAGAGTGAACTGAATAAGCTTGTAAATGCAGGAAAACTTCAAAAATTAACAACTAAAAATGGTGCCCTTTGGAGTAAATAAAAATAATAGTTTCAATACAAAAGCCTTCATTTAAGATAAAATGAAGGCTTTTCTTTTATGTAAGGTTATTTTACTTTCTTAACTTTTACAGCAGCAAAACCTCTTTCATTTTTTTCTATCTCGAACTGTACTGCATCCCCATCAACTACTGGTTCTTCCAAATTTGAGAAATGCACAAAAAATTGTTCTTTAGTATTATTTTCATTAATAAAGCCATACCCTTTTCCTTCATTGAAAAAGGCTACTACACCTGTTTTTTCTGCAGATTCTTCTTCTTGAGTTTGCTTTGGTATTCCTATTTCAATGCTTTCTGCATCTATTTCTTCTTTTTCTACAACTTCAGGTGGTGTATCAACGATATTACCATACTCATCTAAGTATGCCATCATATCGTCAAGATTACCAGATGTACCTTTATCTTTTTTTTCAGCTCTTTTTTCAGCTTTTGCCTTTTTTTTCTGTTGTTTCTTTTTTTCTCTTTCTTTTTTGTTAAATGTATTTTGTGATCTTGCCATAGAATAATTTTAGGATAAAAAAAAGTGCATAGACATCAAACGAATGTCTATACACTTTTGATAATATTAATTTGTATAAGAAAAACAGAGAATTAGCTTAATTTTTTTACGTTTACCGCATTTAAGCCTTTTCTTCCTTGCTCAACTTCAAATTCTACACGGTCATTTTCTGTAACTTCGTCAACTAAACCTGTGTAATGAACAAAAATGTCTTGTCCATCTTCTAATGTAATGAATCCAAATCCTTTCTCTGTGTTAAAGAATTTTACTACTCCTTCTTTCATGTTAATAAATATTTAATAAAATTTAAACCTACGAACTATAGGTTTGGTTCCCTAAAGCTAACACTTTTTTAGTGATGATGATAGACATAATTTAATTTTGTATCATCATCTGCTCTTCCGAGCTCTTTTAGCATCAAATAATGCTGCTTAATTGCACTTGCAAATGTCTTTTCACACAAATATGGTATTCCATACTCTTCTGCTGTTTGCTTTACAATTGGAGCAATCTTATGATAATGCACATGACTGATATGTGGGAACAAATGATGTTCTACTTGAAAATTCAATCCACCTATAAACCATGATAATAACCAGCTTTTAGGAGAAAAGTTTGAAGTAGTTGCCATTTGGTGAATAAAACGTTCTGATTCTATCATTCCTTTCTCATCTGGAATTGGAAAATCTGTTGCACGAATTACATGAGCAGCTTGGAAAACAACAGTCATACTCAAACCAGCAACAAAATGCATACAAAAGAAAGCTAATAAAATCATTCCTACAGAATGTGAGCTAATTGCTAAAGGCAAACCTATGGACAATGTAAAAGCTACAATTTTCCAGAAAATAATTTTAGAAACAGTTTTACGATATGCTTTTTTATCTCCTACTAAACCCATTTTGTAATACCTCTTCAATCTTACAAAATCTTTACTTGCTACCCATGATAAAGTGGATAAACCATACAAGAACCAAGCATATATATGTTGGTAATAATGTAATTTATTCTTGTTTGCATGAGGAGAAAAGCGTAAGAAAAAAGGTGCATTAATATCATCATCAGCTTCATGAATGTTTGTATAACTGTGATGCAACACATTATGTTGTATTTTCCAAACATCGTCACTACCACCAATTAGATTAATTGTATAACCTAAATATTTGTTTACAAAAGATTTTGGTGAATAAGAACCATGAATAGCATCATGCATAATCCCCATTCCAACTCCCACAATACCAAATCCACTTGTAACATATAAGATTATAAGTAACAAATTGTTTGTAAATGGAACAAATGATATAATTAAAAGAGGAGTTAAATATAATAAGAGCATAAATACACTCTTAAAAAGCATAGCATAATTACCATACCTACTTACATTACTATCTTTGAAATGCTCTGTAACACGTTTGTTTAATGTTGCAGAAAAATCACTACCTACTGATGTTTTAAATGAAATCCTTTTGATACGACTAAATTTATTTGACTAAACATTATTTTCGAACACAAAACCCTTCTATTAATTAAGCATTGAACTCTTATGTAAGAAAGAGGGTCAGAATAAAAGTAATTTTCTTTTTCTAGAAGACAAACTCTAAATTCAAGTGTAAACTCTCAGCATTAAAGCGGACAGGATTATACAAATCTACTTCCAATTATTGAATTTACCCAACTTTAAAAGAAAAGTATTTTCACAAACTTACTTTTTACACAATTCAGACATAACTATCTGTAAACGAACGATTAATATTTGATCTCAAGTTAAAATTCTTCTTCCACCTCAAAACAGATTATCTCTTTTGTAATAGGGTGTTCAAATTTTATTAAGTTAGCGTGCAAACATAATCGATTTTCTACTGTTCCGTATAATTCGTCTCCCACAATCGGAAAACCCATTCCTAAATGATGAGCAGAATGTACTCTTAATTGATGAGTACGACCTGTAATTGGATAATAATACACCTTGGATCGATTGTTTTCTACAGAAACTAATTCCCATCGAGTTTGAGCTTTTTTGCCTTTTTCAAAACAAACCATTTGGCAAGGACGATTCAGATAATCAGTCCTTAAAGGTAAATCAATAATACCCTCTTTTTCTTCTATTACTCCATCCAACAAAGCAACATAGCGTTTTTCTATTTCTCGTTGAATAAATTGTCTTTGCAGTTCTTTATGTACCCCTTTGTCCTTTGCTACCAACATAATTCCAGAAGTTGACATATCTAAACGATGGACAAGTAAAGGACCAGTAGCATTTGGGTATTTCTTTTTCATCCTCACTTGTACAGAGTCAAAAATATCTTTTCCTGGAATGGATAAAAGTTCTGGAGGTTTATTAATAACTGCTAAATGCTCATCCTCATAAATTGTTAATATTTCAGTGCGATGATTTAGCTTTTGAAATATTGGATTTTCGGCAACCTCCAAACCTTCCAACATATGCCCTAAAATAGGTTCACATTTACCTCTACAAGCTGGATAATAATTACTATGGATTCTAACTTCCATTGCTGGAGAGGTACCCCACCAAAACTCAGCTAAAGCAATTGGTTTTAAATTTTCTTGGTAAGCATATTGAAAAAGTTTTGGAGCTGCACAATCACCTGCACCTGCTGGAGGAACTTTCAAAGCAGTTTCTTCAAAAATACTACAAAGCCCTCTCTTATCCCCATTTGAATTTAAAAATTGATATTGATCAAACAGTTTTTGTTGTAATAAAGAAGATTTTAGTTTTCGTTTTTCTCTCAATTTTTCAATTTCCCCTTCATATAATAAATAAGGTTCTTCTAAAGAAGTAAGTTTTTCATTAACCTCTTTGACTAATCGCTTGTAAGAAAATTGTAAATCCATACTTTGCTTCTTCAACTCTTCCTCAAACAATAAATACGCTTTTTCTTCTAGTACTTGCTTTAATTCATTTCTCTTTGTCTTTCGCTCTTTTTTCTTTTGTTTAATTTCTTTTCGTTTGCTTGATAAGAGTTCTTCGCTTTTCTTTTTTTCATCCAAAAAGCGCTGTTTTAAAACTAGAAACTCATCATTTTTCTCTAAATCAGACAATCTTCTATTTAATTCATTTAGCTCTTCTTCTCCTTCCTTGAAAAAGCCATCTAATGCTAAACGATTATAAATGGGAGGAACAAAACCATCCTTAATACTATCATCACCTATTTTTCCAGAAAAAGCAGTTAAGAAGTGTAATTTATTATTCTGATCTTGAACAACTAAAACCCCAAACATTTTACCAATAGAAAAATCCCAATCTGTTGTAGTTAGATACTCTTGCAATTGTTTGGAAGCTAAAGTAGCTAGTGGGTTGGGTTCATAACAAAAAGGATAATCTAATTTAGTAGGCAGTTTATAATCATCAACTGTATTGGAAAAAGACCAAATGCGATTCATAACATAATGTATTAAAACAAGAAAAGGCAATCTAAAAATAGACTGCCTTTCAAATTTATGATTTTTGTGGAAAAAATTTACTTCTGAGGGTAATTCGATTGGTTTTGAGCAGGAATTCGCACAGGTACTGGTTGCTTTTCTTCCTCAAAAAGCCCACTTACCCAATCAATTAAATCATCTAATAATTGTTTCATACACGTTTTTGTTTTTGATAGTGTTAACTCCTACAAACGTAGCTTACTAAAAAAGGATGTAATATCTTGCTTAATTTTTTCAAAAAAGCTCAACTTACCATTTTCATCTTCTAGAATATACGCATCATCAATTCTTTGTAAATCTTCTAACAAATACTTTTTCCAACTTGTTTGTTTTTCTATTATAACCTCCATCTTATTTATGTAATTTTTGACCTTATATTTAGAAATCTCAGCATTTGTTGGAAGACTATAAGCAACCTCATGATGAGCATTGTATATAACTATTTTATTATTTTCTACTTTTACCTTTGCATCAAAAGGCATTGTAGGAAAAGAAACCATAAGGCAATAAGCTTCTCCTTTTTCTGTCCATATAGCAGTATGAGCAAAAGAATCTTGAGATTTTGTTGCTTCAAAAATATATTTCAATGATTTGGGGATAGATTGAATCATAATTTTATACTGTTTTATCAAAGAAGAGAACTTATTACCTTACTTTGGCTTATGAGATTTTAATTTCTGTTTTTAGTTTTTCTTTTACCTCTTTAGGCACTGATACATGTAATATTCCGTTTTCTTGAGTAGCCGTAATTTTTTCTACATTCACATTTTTTGGCAAAAGAAATTTCTTTTCAAAAGAAGTAACGTGATAATCCTTTCTTTCATATTTCTTCTCCTCTACATCTTCTAGTTTTGCGGAAATAATTAGTTGATTTTCTTCTACAGAAAGTTTAATTAATTCTTTATCGATTCCAGCAACCACTAGCTCAAGAGTAAAATTGTTTTCCTCTTCTTGAATATTAATTGCAGGGTTAAATTTTTTAGCTGTTTTTTCAAATTCTTTAGTGAAGAAATCATCAAAGAATACTCTATTTGTTCTTAATAAACTCATCATTAAAATATTTTAAAATAATACATTCATTTTCAAATTCGATAAGCCTTTAGACAATGAATATACCAATAGAAAAATCAAGCCATTTTGACACAAAAACAAATAAAGCACTAAAATAAACAAGACATAATGACAAAATCATAAATTTTAGAATACAAATACTCTGTCTTTTTGAACTATACAAAAAAAGACCCTATACAGATAGAGTCTTCCAAACTAAAATAAACACCTAAAATTATTCACTCAAATCAACTAGATTATCCAAAAGACCTAATAAATACTGATTTGATTTTGCACATAAATCTAAATTAGAAACCAAGTATTCTTTTGTTTGAATAAACTCAGAAGGAACTAACTCATTCCCACAATAAGTCACAAAACCATCAATTGAAGAAGGAGTTACTTCCCAATGAAATTGAATACCCAATACTCTATCAGAGTACAAAAAACATTGGTTTTCACAGACAGAAGTTTCAAATAAGTTGATAGCTCCACTAGGCAGATCAAAAGTTTCTCCATGCCAATGAAAAACAGTTAATTCATTTGGAATATGATTTACTAATTCTAAGTCTTTGCCTTCTTTTGATTTTGATACTTCAAACCAACCAATTTCTTTTTGAGAGACTTGATATATTCTACTACCTAATGATGAAGCAATTAATTGTGCCCCTAAACAAATTCCCAGAACAATTTTATTAGCATCAATAACTTCTTTAATAAATACTCTTTCTTTTTCTAACCAAGGGTATTCTGAAGTATCATTTACTCCCATTGGACCACCCATGATAATTAACCAATCAAATGTGGAAGAACTAGGAAGTTCTTCATCAAGGTAAAATCGAGTATAAGTTATTGAATAATTATTTTGATTAGCCCACTCTTCAATATAACCAAGCCCCTCAAATGGTACATGTTGTAAACAATGTATTTTTATTGTATTCATTTTCAATTACTTCTTCAATAAAGTAGCTACTTCTTTGGCAAAGTAAGTTAAAATAACATCAGCCCCTGCTCTCTTCATTCCTAGCAAAGTTTCTAACATTACCTTTTCTCCATCTATCCAACCTTTTTCTGCTCCTGCTTTTACCATTGCATATTCACCACTCACATTATAAGCAGCAATTGGAATATTATAATGATCTTTCAACAATTTGATAATATCCATATAAGCCAAAGCTGGTTTGACCATCATAAAATCAGCACCTTCTTCAAAATCTAATTGAGCTTCAATTAATGCTTCTTTACTATTGGCTGGGTTCATTTGATATGTTTTCTTATCACCAAACTTAGGTGCAGAATCCAAAGCATCACGAAAAGGACCATAATAAGCACTAGCATACTTTGCAGTATAAGACATGATAGAAGTATTTATATACCCTTGTTCATCTAGCTTATTTCTCAAATAACCTACTCTACCATCCATCATATCAGAAGGACCAATAATATCAGCACCTGCTTCAGCTTGAGCTAAGGTCATATTTGCTAATATATCCAATGTTTCATCATTCAAGATTTGTCCATTTTCTACTAATCCATCATGACCATCAGAACTGTAAGGATCCATAGCCACATCAGTCATCAAAGCAATTTGAGGAAACTCTTGCTTCACTTTTTCTAGTGTTTTAATGTACAAACCTTCTTTATTTGCTCCTTCAGTTGCATACTTATCTTTCTTGTCTTCTGGCAAACATGGAAAAACAGCAAAAGAATTTAAGCCCAAAGAAACACACCCATCAATTTCCTTCAGTAAATTATCCAATGAATAACGATAGATATTTGGCATTGACTGCACTTCAATCTTTTGATTATTCCCTTCTACCAAAAATAAAGGAAATAACATATCATTCACTGTTAATTGGTTTTCTTCTACCATTCCACGAATAGCGGCAGATTGTCTATTTCTTCTAGGACGTCTTAACATTTTATCTATTTTTTGCTTTTCACATAAATAAATATCAACACATAACTTTCCAAATTTTTCAACTTAATTCGTCACATTCAAAATACATGATTAATAAAATGTGAATAACCAAACAATAAGAGATACTTATCAACAATAGAATCCTAAAAACATTGAAAATAAAGTTTTTTAATTAAAAATAGATTATCTACATTTGTAAGCTAATTCTGAAGGCTATAACATTGGCTAAGCAAAAAAATGTTTGGTCTTAGTGTTATAAGTATATTAAGAAGACATAAATAAAAAAATACGATGGCTAGAGTTTGTCAAATCACAGGAAAACGTCCAAGAGTAGGTAATAACGTTTCTCACGCAAACAATAAAACAAAGAGAAGATTCTTACCTAACTTGCACAAGAAAAGATTTTATATCCCAGAAGAGGATAAGTGGATTACATTAAAAGTTTCTACTACTGCATTAAGAACTATCAACAAAAATGGTATTTCTGCAGTGCTTAAAAAAGCAAAAGAGCAAGGAAACGTATTGTACTAAACAATCAAACAAAAAATTAAAAAAATCCGAAAATGGCAAAGAAAGGTAATAGAGTACAAGTAATCTTGGAATGTACTGAGCACAAAGAAAGCGGAATGCCGGGTACTTCAAGATACATCACTACTAAGAATAGAAAAAATACTACTGAGCGTATCGAGCTTAAAAAGTATAACCCAATTTTAAAGAAACACACTGTTCACAAAGAAATTAAATAGTCATGGCTAAGAAGACCGTAGCAACATTACAGAAAAAAGATGCTAAAGGTTACGCTAAAGTAATCAGAGCTGTTCGTTCTCCAAAAACAGGTGCTTATACTTTTAAAGAAGAAATGGTACTTGCTGACGATGTTAAAGCAACATTAGCAAAAAAATAATTTTTATTACACATTGATGTAATATATACATAATACCAAAGTCCCTTTATCTTAAGGGACTTTTTGTGTTATTTTGATTCACATAAAAAACCCTTTAGTTATGCCATTATTTAATCTATTCTCTAAAAAATCTAAAGAGAAAAAAGAGCAAGAAAAAGAGGTACTTAACCAAGGACTCGAAAAAACAAGCAAAAGCTTTTTTTCCAAAATAGGAAAAGCACTTGCAGGTAAATCTAAGGTTGATGAGGAGGTTTTGGACAACCTTGAAGAAGCATTAATTACTTCTGATGTAGGCATCGATACTACCCTTAAAATTATTGATCGTATAGAGAAGCGAGTAGCTAATGATAAATACTTTGGGGAAAATGAGCTGAATCAAATCCTAAAAGAAGAAATTTCTTCATTGTTACAAGAAAATACAAGTCAAGACTTAAGCAAGTTTGAATTACCAAAACTTGATATGCCTTATGTTCTTCTTGTAGTTGGTGTAAATGGTGTAGGAAAAACAACTACAATTGGTAAACTTGCCTCTCAATTTAAGGCAGCAGGAAAAAAGGTAGTACTAGGTGCTGCTGATACATTTCGTGCAGCTGCAGTAGACCAATTAAAAATTTGGGGAGAAAGAAATGATGTTCCTGTTATTGAACATGGAATGAATACTGCTCCTAGTGCTGTTGCTTATGATGCCGTTAAACAAGGTATTGAGCTAGATGCTGATATTGTAATTATTGATACAGCAGGAAGATTGCACAACAAGCTAAACTTGATGAAAGAATTAACTGGAATCAAGAAAGCCATCCAAAAACATGTTCCTGAAGCCCCTCATGAAGTGATGCTTGTATTGGATGGAAGTACAGGACAAAATGCCTTTATTCAGGCAAAAGAATTTTCTAATGCAACAGATGTAAGTTCATTAGCAATTACAAAATTAGATGGTACTGCCAAAGGTGGTGTAGTACTAGGAATCTCTGACCAACTTCAAATTCCTGTAAAATATATAGGTGTAGGAGAAGGTATAGATGATTTACAGGTATTTGACAAAACAGAATTTGTGGATTCACTCTTCCAACAAATGAACTAAAATATTCAAACAAGAAAGGGATGCAGTTTTCACTGTGTCCCTTTTTCTTCTACATAAATCCAAGCCCAATCAATTACCCTCATTTATGAAAACGAAAGCTCTCAAAAAAGATAAAGTAAATGTAGTAACACTTGGTTGCTCAAAAAATATCGTTGATTCCGAAAACTTAATTACACAACTTAAAAGTAATGAAATAGATGTAGACCATGAATCAGAAGTAGATGACTCTAATATTGTCATTGTAAATACTTGTGGATTTATTGAGAATGCAAAACAAGAATCAATTGATACTATTTTGCAGTATGCTGAAGCAAAAGATAATGGAGAAATTGAAAAGCTATATGTTACAGGCTGTCTTTCTCAGCGTTACAAAGATTCATTAGAAGAAGAAATTCCTCAAGTAGATGCCTACTTTGGAACATTAGAGCTTCCCCTACTCCTCAAAAAGTTTGACATTGATTACAAACATGAATTGGTAGGAGAAAGAATTACAACAACAGCTCAACACTTTTCTTATCTCAAAATAGCAGAAGGTTGTGATAGACCTTGTTCTTTTTGTGCTATTCCATTAATGAGAGGAAAACATGTTTCTCGCCCTATCGAAGAGTTAGTGAAAGAAACTGAATCTTTGGTAAAAAGAGGAACAAAAGAAATTATTTTGATTGCTCAAGAATTGACATACTATGGTATTGATTTGTACAAAGAAAGGGCATTAGCAAAATTACTTAGAGAATTATCTGATATCAAAGGCTTAGAATGGATTCGTTTGCATTATGCTTATCCTTCTGGCTTTCCAATGGACGTATTGGAGGTAATGGCAGAAAGAGACAATATCTGTAATTATTTGGATATTCCTCTTCAACATGGAGCCAACAAAATCCTTAAATTAATGCGTAGAGGGATTACACGTGAAAAGACTGAACAACTTGTTCATGATATTCGTGAGAAAGTTCCAAATATTGCAATCCGTACTACTTTGATTGTAGGACACCCGGGAGAAACTGAGGAAGACTTTGAAGAACTTTGTCAATTTGTAAGAGATATGCGATTTGATAGATTGGGAGTCTTTACTTACTCTCATGAAGAAAACACTCATTCTTATACAATGGAAGATGATGTTCCAGAAGATGTAAAAGAAGAACGTGTAAACATCATTATGGGAATTCAACAAGAAATTGCCTTTGAAAACAATCTAAAATACATTGGAAATACTTACCGTGTATTGATTGACAGAAAAGAAGGTGGTTATTTCATAGGAAGAACAGAATTCGATTCTCCAGAAGTAGATAATGAAGTATTAATTGATGCAAAGAAAACTTATTTATCAGTAGGTGATTTTTGCAACATAAAAATTGTAGATGCAACTGATTTTGACCTTTATGGTGAAGTTGCTCAATAACATAATTACAAAGCACAGGTTTTAGGACTTGTGCTTTTTTACTTTTAGTTCATAATTTTTCATTTGAACATGTTATCAAATATTCTCAACAAAGGAAGAAAAGAAGAATTACTCTCCTACATTGAGGAAAATCCTCAAGATTACTCAACACTTGTTGATATTGCTCTTTCTTTGGACAAACGTCTTACTTGGAGAGCAACTTGGTTGCTGAATCTCATTAGTTCAAAAAAAGAAAACCGAATTTCTCCTCAAAATATTCAACAGTTTATTGATACCTTAGAAAATCCAAAAGATGGATATCAAAGAGAAATTCTAAAATTACTTTTGAAAGTAGAAATTAATGAAGACCAAGAGGGAATTCTCTTTGACACTTGTCTTGACCTTTGGCAAAACATTAAAAAATCTCCTTCTGTGAGAATTACTGCACTTCAACACATCATTCACATTATCAAAAAATATCCTGAGCTTACAAAAGACATTAAGCACCTTACTCAAGAAGAATACATTGAATCTCTATCAACAGGAATACAAAGTCAAGCAAGAAAACTCATCCAACAACTCTAAAACAAAAAAGGATAGCCATTTTTAGCTATCCCTTCTCTATTTTTTATCTTTTCAAAATTACCCTTGAGGTAAAAAGCGAAAATCATGTCCAGATTTTAACTGTACCAAGAATTCATAAATTAATTGAATTACATTATCAACATCTTCTTTATGAGCAGTCTCTACAGTTGTGTGCATATACTTTAGAGGCAAAGAAATTAATGCAGAAGCAACTCCACCATTAGAATAAGCAAAAGCATCTGTATCTGTACCAGTAGAACGAGAAGTAGCAGCTCTTTGTACAGGTATTTTCTTATCATCAGCCACATCAAAAATCATCTGTAATAAATTGTTTTGTACAGCAGGTCCAAATGTTAATACAGGTCCTTTTCCAGCAGTCAAATCACCTTGTTCTCTTTTATTATACATTGGAGATTGTGTGTCATGACAAACATCTGTTACAATTGCTACATTAGGCTTGATTGTATTTGCAATCATTTCAGCACCACGCAAACCAATTTCTTCTTGAACAGCATTTACTATGTATAAACCAAAAGGAAGCTTATTCTTATGTTCTTTCAATAAACGAGCAACTTCAGCAATCATAAATCCACCAATACGATTATCCAAAGCTCTACCCACATAATAACGATTATTCATTGTCATAAACTCTTCATCAAAAGTAATTACATCTCCTACTCTTACTCCCATTTTTTCAATCTCTTCCTTTGACTCTGCACCAACATCTACAAAGATATTTTTCAAAGAAGGAGCTTGTTCTTTGGCTCCATGACGTACATGAATTGCAGGCCAACCAAATACACCCTTTACTACCTTCTTTTTAGTATGAATATTTACACGCATAGAAGGAGCAATTTGATGATCAGAACCACCATTTCTAATTACATAAATATAACCATCAGCAGAAATATAATTCACAAACCATGAAATTTCATCAGCATGAGCCTCAATTACTACCTTATATTCAGCTTTTGGATTAATAACTCCAACAGCAGTACCATATACATCTGTAAAAGTTTCATCTACATAAGAACGAATATAATCTAACCATATTTTTTGTCCTTCTGTCTCGAATCCAGTAGGAGCAGCATTATTCAAATAGGTCTTTAAAAACTTTTTACTCTCTTTTCTCATATCTTTCCCTTGTTTAAACTAATAATAAGGTAGTAAATTTAGCAAAAGGAATAAAGAATATTATGAGAAAAGGAATCATTGACTTAGGAACAAATACATTTCATTTGTTAATTGTTGAAATTACAGGGCAAAAATACACCACTTTATATTATGAAAAGGTGGCTGTAGGATTGGGAAAAGGAGCAATGAAAGATTTAACCCTACAAAATAATTCAATCAACAAAGGCTTAGATACATTAGAGTATTTTCATTCAATTCTTAGTAAACATCAAGTAACAGATGTAAAAGCTATTGGAACAAGTATTTTAAGACATGCAAAAAATGCACATTACTTTATTAAACAAGTAGCTCAACTTACAAACATTCACATTGATGTGATAGATGGAAAAAAAGAAGCTGAATTGATTTATAAAGGTGTGAGTTTAGGTTGTGAAGTTTCTTCAGAAAACCATTTAATTATGGATATTGGAGGGGGTAGTGTAGAGTTTATTATTTGCAACAATTCAGGAATATTATGGAAAAATAGCTTTGAAGTTGGAGGACATAGGTTAATGGAAAAATTTCATCAACAAGAACCTATTTCTCTAGAAAATATACAACAACTACAAACATATGTTAGTATCGAACTAGAAGAATTAAACAATGCCTTACAAAAGTATACTACACAAACACTTATAGGAGCTTCAGGAGCATTTGACACATTTTATGACATCTATATCAACAAACACAATATCATTTCATTATCACGAAACAAGGTTGAATTACCAATGAATGATTTTTGGGAAATAACCAAAGATATTATTTCTAAAAATGAAGAAGAACGCAAAGAAATCAAAGGCATGATTGGTCTAAGGGCAAAAATGATAGTAGTTGCTTCTATTCTTGTTCAACACATTGTAGAACAACAAAAAATCGAAAAAATAATCTGTACAGATTGTGCTTTAAAAGAAGGAGTTGTTGCTGAATTTATTCAGCAGGTGTAGACTCACCTTCTTCTACCAAGACAAAAACATCTTCTCCTGTCTTTTGGAAATAATAACGTTCTCTAGCAAATTTCTCTAATAATCGTTTATCATTTTCAAGACTTTCCATTTCTTCTCGAACTGTTTTTATCTTCTCTTCATAAAAACGTTTTTGAGCCTGAAGGTCTTGTTTCTTATCTCGTTCTTCCAAGTAAGTAAAAAGATTATTTGAGTCAAAAAACAAAGTCCAAAACACAAATAGCAATGAAATAGAAATATAGGGATTCCTTAAAAAGGAAGGAATATATGCATCTATCACACCCCAAATTTCTATTATTTTCTCTTTCATTTTCTGCTCATTTTAGATTGATAAATATAAAAAAACTCAGTCAATTTTTTGACTGAGTTCTTTCAAAATCCTCAAAACTAAGAATTACATATTTTTTCCAGGAAAGTAAGCAGATTCTGCTAATTCTTCCTCAATTCTTAATAATTGGTTGTATTTAGCCATACGGTCAGTTCTAGACATAGAACCAGTTTTGATTTGACCAGTATTTAATGCAACTGCTAAGTCAGCAATTGTAGTATCTTCAGTTTCTCCAGAACGGTGAGACATTACAGCTTTATAACCATTGTTTTTACACAAAGTTACAGCTTCGATAGTTTCAGTCAAAGTACCGATTTGGTTGAATTTAACTAATAAAGCATTAGCAATATTCTCATCAATACCTTTACCTAACTTCTCAACATTGGTTACAAATAAATCATCACCTACTAATTGGATTTTATCTCCAGCTAACTCAGTTAATTTTTTCCAACCAGCCCAGTCATTCTCATCCATACCATCTTCAATAGAGATAATTGGGAATTTCTCAGCGAAATCTGCCCAGTATTGAGCCATTTCATCAGAAGTTAATTTAGCACCAGAAGACCACTTCAATTCATAAACACCTTCTTCTTTGTTATAGAACTCAGAAGCAGCAGCATCCATTGCAATCATGATATCCTCTTCTACTTTATATCCAGCGTTCTCAATAGCTTCTAAGATAACCTCAATAGCTTCTTCGTTAGAACTCAAGTTAGGAGCAAAACCACCTTCGTCTCCAACGTTAGTAGAATGTCCTCTTCCTTTCAATACTTTTGCTAAGTTATGGAATACTTCACCACCCATTTTCAATGCTTCAGCAAAAGACTTAGCTCCTACAGGCATAATCATGAATTCTTGGAAGTCAATAGAGTTATCTGCATGAGAACCACCATTGATAATATTCATCATTGGTACAGGTAAAGTAGCAGCATTTACACCACCAATATATCTGTATAATGGTTGTCCAGCCTCTAAAGCAGCAGCTTTAGCAACAGCTAAAGAAACCCCTAAAATAGCGTTAGCACCTAATTTTCCTTTGTTTGGAGTACCGTCAAGAGCAATCATTTTCTCATCAATTCCTCTTTGGTCAAAAACGTCCCAACCAATTAATTCAGGAGCAATAGCTTCATTCACATTTTGAACAGCTTTCAAAACTCCTTTTCCCATGTAGTCACTTCCACCGTCTCTTAATTCAACAGCTTCATACTCTCCAGTAGATGCTCCAGAAGGAACAGCAGCTCTACCTACGATACCATTTTCTGTAACTACATCAACTTCTACAGTTGGGTTACCTCTTGAGTCAAAAATCTGACGTGCGAAGATTTCTTCGATCATTGCCATAATACTATATTAAAATATTAGAAAATTAAGTTAAAATTATTTAGCTAATAACTCAACAAACTTGTTGAACAAGTATTGTGAATCATGCGGTCCAGGGGCAGCCTCTGGGTGATGTTGAACAGAAAACGCTTTCTTCCCTTTAATTTTGATACCTTCAACAGTACCATCATTTAAGTTAATATGTGTGATTTCTAAATTTTCATTGTTTTCAACATCTTCTTTACTGATCGCAAAACCGTGGTTTTGGGAAGTAATTTCAGATAATCCCGTTTCTAGATTTTTCACAGGGTGATTTAATCCTCTGTGACCATTGTGCATTTTATATGTAGAAATACCATTTGCTAATGCAATGATTTGATGACCTAAACAAATTCCAAATAATGGTTGGTCATCATTTAATATTTCTTTCACCACATCAATAGCATATGTTGTAGCAGAGGGATCTCCAGGTCCATTAGAAATAAAGAATCCATCAGGATTCCAAGATTTCATTTCTTCATATGAAGTTGTAGAAGGAAAAACCTTACAATAACAATCACGCTCAACAATATTATTTAAGATATTTTGTTTCACACCTAAGTCTAAAACAGCAACCTTATATTTTGCATTTTCATCACCTAAGAAGTATGTTTCTTTTGTAGAAACCTTACTAGCTAGTTCTAAACCACTCATTGATGGAACTTCTGCTACCTTCTTTTTAAGCTCTTCTATATCTAAGATTTCAGAAGAAATAATAGCATTCATTGCTCCTTTGTCACGAATATGACGAACGATTTGACGAGTATCAACATCACTGATACCAACAATATCAGATTCTATAAAGTAGTTATCAAGTGTATCATCAGCCTGATGACGTGATGCAACTTGAGAGTAAGTTTTACAAACTAAACCATTAAACTTTACAGAATTAGATTCTTGTTCTTTACTTAAAACCCCATAATTACCAATATGAGATGTAGTGTTTACGATAATTTGCCCATGATATGAAGGATCTGTGTAAATCTCTTGGTAACCAGTCATACCAGTATTAAAACAGATTTCCCCAGTAGTTGTTCCCTTTTTTCCAATGGCATACCCTTGGAATACTGAGCCATCTTCTAAAACTAAATAAGCAATCGGACGAGAAGTGTATTTCATCAACAATTAATTTAATTTAAACTCTACAAAAATAAAAAGGATTGAGCGAAAGCCCAATCCTTTTTATACTTTTTAATATTTAACAACAGAATACATGTCTTATTCTTCTGTTTTTGTCTCTTCTTCAGTAGTAGTAGCCTCAACTGCTTCAGCTTGTGGAGCAGCAGCAGTAGCTTTCTTACGACCTCTTCTTGTTCTCTTAGCACTTCCTGCTTTAGAAGAAGAAGCTTCCAATAACAATTCGTTAAAGTCAACTAACTCAATAATACACATTTCTGCGTTATCACCTAGACGATTACCAATCTTGATGATACGAGTATATCCTCCAGGTCTGTCACCTACTTTCTCTACAATCTCACCAAATAAAGATTTGATAGAATCTTTATTTTGAAGATAAGAGAAACATACTCTACGAGAATGAGTAGTATCATTTTTCGCTTTTGTAATTAATGGCTCTACATACTTACGTAATTCTTTAGCCTTTGCTACTGTCGTTGAGATTCTTTTATTTAAAATCAACGAAGAAGCCATATTTGATAGCATAGCTTTTCTGTGAGAAGCTGTTCTACCTAAATGATTAAATTTCTTTCCGTGTCTCATGATAGTATCTTACTCTTCGTCAAGTTTATATTTACTCAAATCCATACCGAAAGTCAAACCTTTACTTGCTACTAAGTCTTCCAACTCAGCTAATGATTTCTTACCGAAGTTTCTAAACTTCATCATATCAGAAACCTCTAAAGCTACTAACTCACCTAAAGTCTTAATATTAGCAGACTTTAAACAGTTATAAGCTCTTACAGAAAGATCTAGTTCAGATACTTGAGTCTTAAGAAGTTTTCTCATATGAAGTACTTCTTCATCTACAGTATCTTCTTCATCAGCCTTAGTTGTCTCAAAAGAAATTTCTTGATCTGAGAACAACATAAAGTGTTTAATTAAGATATTAGCTGCTTCTTTCAAAGCATCTTCAGGATGAATAGAACCATCAGTTTTGATATCCAAAACTAATTTTTCATAATCAGTTCTTTGCTCCACACGTGTATTCTCAATAGAATATTTAACGTTTACAATTGGAGTGTATATTGAGTCAATAGGAATAAATCCAAAAACTTGATCAGTTGGTTTATTTTCTTCAGAAGGAAGGTAACCACGCCCTTTCTCTACTGTAATCTCTACCTCTAAAGATGTCGATGCATCAACATCACAAATTACAAAGTCAGGATTAAGAACCTCAAAAGCATCAGTATGCTCAGAAATATCTTTACCACTAAATGTTTCCTGACCTTTAATTGGCACTACAATTTTAGTTTTAGCATCTACAGTCTCAGCGATTCTCTTAAAGCGAATTTGCTTCAAGTTTAAGATAATCTCAGAAACATCCTGTACTACACCCTCAATTGAAGAAAATTCATGCAATACACCAGGAATTTTCACACCAGTCACTGCATAACCTTCTAACGAAGATAACAAAATTCTTCTTAAAGCATTACCAATAGTAATTCCATACCCTTTTTCAAGAGGTTTGAATTCGAATAGACCATGAAAGTCATCAGCCTTCTCCATGGTAACTCTTTCGGGCATCTGAAATGCTAAAATAGCCATAATATATAAAAGGATTTAAAATGAGATAAAATTCTAATTACTTAGAGTACAATTCGACGATTAATTGTTCTTCTATATTCTCAGGAATTTCAGAACGATCAGGGTTCATTACAAATTTACCCGCTAAAATTGTTTCATCCCACTCCAACCATGAATATTGGTTAGATCTTGAAGCTAAGCTATTTACAATTACCTCAGCATTTTGAGATTTTGCTTTAACTGCAACAACATCTCCTGGCTTTAATGTATAAGAAGGAATGTTAACAATTGTTCCGTTTACTGTAATGTGTCTATGAGAAACCAATTGACGAGCTGCTCTTCTTGTAGGAGCTAATCCTAAACGATAAACAACATTATCCAAACGAGCTTCTAACAATTTCAATAAGTTCTCACCAGTAATACCTGATTGACGAGCTGCTTTTTTGAATAAGTTAGAGAATTGTCTCTCTAAAACACCATATGTATATTTAGCTTTTTGCTTAGCCATTAACTGCACAGCATATTCAGACTGCTTTCTTCTTCTACCTCTTCCATGTTGTCCAGGAGGGTAAGCTTTTTTAGCCAAAGCTTTTGATGCTCCTAAAATAGGATCATTAAATCTTCTTGCAATTTTCGACTTAGGACCTGTATATCTTGCCATAATTATATCGAACTCTATATTATAATACTAAACCTAAAATTAGACTCTTCTTCTTTTTGGAGGTCTACATCCGTTATGAGGGATAGGAGTTACATCCTTAATTGCCGTTACTGTAATACCACAGTTTTGGATTGTTCTGATAGCAGATTCTCTACCTGCTCCAGGTCCCTTAACAAATACCTCCACTTTTTGTAAGCCTAATTCAGCAGCCTTTTTTGCACAATCAGTTGCAGCAGTTTGAGCAGCATAAGGAGTGTTTTTCTTAGACCCCTTAAATCCCATTTTTCCTGCAGAAGACCAAGAAATAACTTGTCCCTGATTGTTTGTCATAGAGATAATAATATTGTTAAATGTAGCTTTAATGTGTGCTTGACCTACTGCCTCGACAACAACTTTTCTATTTTTGTCAGATTTTTTCTGCGCCATTTTTAAATACTTTACTACCTACTCTTATTTTTTCTTATTCGCAATAGTCTTACGCTTACCTTTTCTTGTACGACAGTTGTTCTTCGTTCTTTGTCCTCTAACAGGCAAGCCTTTACGGTGTCTTAATCCTCTGTAAGAACCAATATCCATCAAACGTTTGATGTTTAACTGAATCTCTGATTTCAACACACCTTCTACTTTGTAGTCAGCACTGATCACATTACGAATTGCTACAGACTCTTCTTCAGTCCATTCAGCAACTTTTTTATTCTTATCTACATTAGCTTTTACTAAAATATCAATAGCAACGCTACGTCCAATTCCGTAGATATATGTAAGAGCAATTTCGCCTCTTTTATTGTTTGGAATATCAACTCCTGCAATTCTAGCCATAATCTTAAATTAAAGAATAAATATTATCCTTGTCTTTGCTTAAAACGAGGATTCTTTTTGTTAATAACGTAAACCTTTCCTTTTCTTCTTACGATTTTACAGTCTGCACTACGTTTTTTTACAGATGCTCTAACTTTCATAATCCTTTATTTATATCGATATACAATTCGTCCTTTAGTTAAATCATAAGGTGACATTTCTAATTTAACCTTATCACCTGGTAAAATTTTAATATAATGCATTCTCATTTTACCAGAAATATGAGCAATTACTTCATGTCCATTACCTAGCTCAACTCTGAACATAGCGTTAGACAATGCCTCTGTAATTACTCCATCTTGCTCTATTGATGCTTGTTTAGCCATTTTTCTTTTTTAATTCTTGCTCTATATACTCAAATGTTGTCAAAATGTCAGCTTTGCCTTTAGCAACGGCAACTGTATGCTCAAAATGAGCAGAAAATGCTGAATCTTGCGTTGTAATTGTCCATCCATCATTTCCATGAACAATAAAACGTTTTCCTAAATTAATCATTGGCTCAATAGCAAGAACCATCCCTTCTTCCAATCTCTTTCCTCTTCCTCTTTTACCATAGTTAGGAACTTGAGGTTCTTCATGTAGATTTTTCCCTACACCATGTCCAACCAATTCTCTAACTACTGAATAACCTAGATCTTCAGTATAATTTTGAATAGCTGCTCCAATATCACCTAAACGCATTCCTTCTTTAGCAGATTCAATCCCTTTGTAAAGAGACTCTTTTGTTGCTTGAAGCAATGCCCTTACTTCTGGAGCTACCTCTCCAACTTCATAAGTATAAGCACTATCACTATGAAATCCCTTATAAAACACACCACAATCAACAGAAAGAACATCACCTTCCTTCAATACCACATTATTAGGGATACCATGAACAACCTGTTCATTTGGTGAAACACATAAGGTACCCGGAAAACCTTGATAACCTTTAAATGAGGGAGTTCCTCCATTATCACGAATATATTCCTCAGCTACCTTATCTAATTCTAATGTAGTGATACCAGGTTCAATTAGTTTTGCAACTTCTGCATGTGCTTTTCCTAAAATCACTCCACTCTCTCGAATGAGTTCAATTTCCTCTGGTGTTTTATAGACAATCATTAAGCTACAGAAATATTTCCTCCTCTATCTTTCAACTTACCAGATTTCATCATTCCATCATACTCTCTCATTAAAAGGTAACTATTAATTTGTTGAATAGTATCTAATACTACACCCACCATGATTAATAAGGAAGTACCTCCATAAAATTGAGCAAATCCAGAAGAAACATTTGCTAAGTTTGCAAATGCGGGTAAAATAGCTACAATAGCAATAAAAACAGCACCTGGCAATGTTATCTTGGATAATACTGCATCAATATACTCAGCCGTTTGCTCACCAGGTTTAACGCCAGGTACAAAACCTCCTGATCTTTTTAAATCATCTGCAATCTGATTAGGATTAATCGTAATTGCTGTATAAAAGAACGTGAAGACAATAATTAATAGAGCAAACAATAGACTATATTGCCAAGAAAAAGGATTTGAAAATGTCTTTCCAATTGAAGAAGCTAAATCACTATCTTTTTCCCAAATATTTGCTAACATTGCAGGTAAAAACATCAAAGCTTGAGCAAAGATAATAGGCATAACTCCTGCTGCATTAACTTTTAATGGAACATATTGACGTTGTCCGCCATAAACCTTTCCATCAACAATTTGCTTTGCATAACTAATAGGAATTCTACGAGTAGCTTGTGTCAACATAACAACACCCATTACAATTACAAAGAATACTACTAATTCAATAACAATGAATAAGTACACATCTCTACTTACAAATTCAGCAGCAATAGAACTTGGAAGACGAGAAATAATTCCAATCATAATAAGCATTGAGACACCATTACCAATACCCTTTTCTGTAATTTTTTCACCTAACCACATACAAAACATTGTACCTGAAATTAGAATCAAAATAGATGTTACCTTAAACATAACAGGATTGATAATAATAGCATTTGCATCAATTGTTGCTAAGAAACCAAAAGACTGAACAGCACAAATAGCAATAGTTAATACTCTTGTGATTTGTGTAATTTTTTTACGTCCAGACTCACCTTCTTTTTGCAACCTTTGAAAATATGGAACAGCCACCTGCATCAATTGCAATACAATAGAAGCAGAAATATATGGCATAATCCCTAAACCAAAAATGGACTTATTACTAAAAGCACCACCTAAGAAATTATCAATGAATCCTAAGACTCCTTGTGCGTTTCCTTGAGAAGCTGCAATTATATCATAGTCCAAACCTGGCAATAAAATATGAGTACCCAAGCGAAAGATCACCAAAAACAAAATAGTATTTTGAATCCTCGTCTTGAGTTCCTCAATTTCAAAAATGTCCTTAATAGTAGATATCATCTTATAAAGTGTTTACTTTTCCTCCTACTTTTTCGATTGCTTCAACAGCAGACTTAGAAAAAGCATGAGCAGAAACCTCTAAACCTTTTGTCAACTCACCTTGTCCTAATACCTTAACTTTATCATTCTTAGAAGCCAAACCATTTGCTACTAAAACATCTACTGAAATCACATCAGCATTTGTTTTATCAGCAAGCTGTTGTAAGGCTTCAAGATTAATTACTTGATAAGTAATTTTATTAAGAGGCTTGAAACCAAATTTTGGTAAACGTCTATAAAGAGGCATTTGACCTCCCTCAAAACCAGCCTTACGAGAATAACCTGATCTTGATTTAGCTCCTTTATGTCCTCTTGTACTAGTTCCTCCTCTACCAGAACCTTGACCTCTACCGATTCTTTTACGGCTTTTTACTGAACCTAAAGCAGGCTTTAATTCACTTAAGTTCATAATTATATTTCCGTTACTTTTACTAAATGACTTACTTTATTAATCATTCCTTGAGTTGCAGGATTTAACTCTACCTCAACAGAACGATTAATCTTTCCTAATCCCAAAGCTTCAATTGTTAAGCGTTGATTTTTTGGACGCTTAATTAAACTTCTTACTTGGGTTACTTTAACCTTTGACATAATTCTATCCGTTAAATACTTTATCTAAAGATACGCCTCTTTGTTTTGCAACAGCATAAGGATCACGCATATTTAACAAGGCATCAAAAGTAGCCTTCACAACATTGTGAGGATTAGAAGAACCTTGAGATTTTGCTAACACATTCTTAACACCAGCACTATCTAAAACAGCTCTCATTGCTCCACCAGCGATTACCCCAGTACCATCAGCAGCTGGCTGTAGTAAAACTCTACCACCACCATACTTACCTAACATTCTATGAGGAACAGTACCTTTTAATACAGGAACTTTAACTAAGTTTTTCTTAGCATCATCAATTCCTTTTGTAATAGCATCAGTTACTTCATTAGCTTTTCCTAATCCATACCCAACAGTACCATTTCCATCACCAACTACTACTACAGCTGAGAAACTAAATCTTCTACCTCCTTTTACAACTTTTGCAACACGTTTAATTGCTACAACTTTTTCTTGCAAATCAAGATCTCCTGATTTTATTTTTTTTACGTTTGCTTGACTCATAGTTGATTAAAATTTAAGACCAGCCTCTCTAGCACCTTCAGCAAAAGCTTTCACTCTACCGTGATAAAGGTACCCGTTACGATCAAATACTACCTCTTGGATTCCTTTTTCAATAGCAGCTTTTGCCATTGCAGAACCCGTAGCACGAGAAGCGTCAGTTTTATTTACTTTTTCAGTTACTACCTTAGAAGAAGCGATACTAGCTAACGTCACCCCATTAACATCATCAATTAATTGAGCATAGATAGACTTGTTGCTTCTAAAAACAGATAGCCTTGGAGTCGTAGCAGTACCAGAAACCTTACTCCTGATCGACCTTTTTATTCTTAATCTTCTTAAATCTTTTTTAGTAGCCATCTTACCTTATTTTCCAGTTTTACCAGCTTTTCTTCTAATCTCCTCACCAACAAATCTGATACCTTTACCTTTGTATGGCTCAATTTTTCTCAATGAACGAATTTTAGCTGCAACCTGTCCAATCAATTGTTTATCAACAGATTCTAAAACAATAATTGGATCTTTACCTTTTTCTTGATTAGCAGTAGCTTTTACTTCAGCAGGTAATTGGAAGAATATTGGGTGAGAATAACCCAAGTTTAATTCTAAAACATTATTAGTTGATACAGCTCTGTAACCAACACCAACTAATTGTAACTCCAACTTATAGCCTTCTACTACTCCTTGAATCATATTACTCAACAAAGATCTATACAATCCGTGAGCAGCTTTATGTCTTTTTTGATCAGTAGGACGAGAAATTGATAAAACCCCTTCCTCAAGAGAAACACCCAAATCAGCATCTACTTGCTGAGACAATTCTCCCTTAGGTCCTTTCACAGTTACAAGATTAGATCCTGCAATCTGAACATCAACACCTTGTGGTAAACTAATTGGTTTTTTTCCTATTCTTGACATTCTCTCAGTTTCTTAATTAGTAAACATAACACAACACCTCTCCACCTACGTTTAAGTTCTTAGCCTCTTTGTCAGTAATAACTCCTTTAGAAGTTGACAAAATAGCTATACCTAACCCGTTCAATACACGTGGAACTCCTTCTGCTTGTGTATATTTTCTTAAACCCGGCTTACTCACACGTTCTAAGTGTAAGATAGCAGGCTCCTTACTTACAGGATTATATTTTAAAGCAATCTTAATAGTCCCCTGTACAGAATCCTCTTCAAATTTATAATTTTGAATATAACCTTTGTCAAATAAAACTTTAGTTATTTCTTTTTTTATGTTTGAAGCAGGAATTGTAACAACTCGATGATTTGCTTTAATCGCGTTACGAACACGAGTCAAATAATCCGCTATAGGATCTGTTACCATCTTTTTTTACTTTCTTAATGTGTAATACAAAACACTCCCCCCTAGGGAGGGGTGCAAATATAAGTAAATTTTATAAATTATAAAATTACTCGTTTTCGAAATGAACTACCAACTAGCTTTAGTTACTCCAGGAATCTTTCCTGCAGATGCCATTTCTCTAAATGTTACACGATTAATTCCGAATTTTCTCATGTATCCTTTAGGACGTCCAGTCAATTTACATCTGTTATGTAAACGAACAGGCAAAGCATTTTTTGGTAATTTATCCAAACCTTCATAGTCACCAGCTTCTTTTAATGCAGCTCTTTTAGCAGCATACTTAGCAACTAATCTTTCTCTTTTTCTTTCTCTTGCTTTAATCGCTTCTCTAGCCATGACTTTATTTGTTTTTATTAGCGAAAGGCATTCCAAACAATTTCAACAACTCATGTCCTTCTTCATCAGTTTGAGCAGTTGTCACAAAAGTAATATTCATACCTGTGATATTTCTAACTTTCTCAATACTAATTTCAGGGAAAATGATTTGCTCCTTTACTCCTAACGTGTAGTTTCCACGACCGTCAAAACCCTTTTCAGAAACTCCTCTAAAGTCACGTACACGAGGTAAAGACACAGTCAACAAACGATCTAAAAACTCATACATCTTTTGTCCTCTCAATGTAACCTTAGCACCAATAGGCATTCCTTCTCTTAACTTAAAGTTAGAGACAGATTTAGATGCAATAGTAGCTACAGCTTTTTGACCTGC
The DNA here is from genome assembly GCA_024232295.1 of Cytophagales bacterium. Taxonomy (GTDB): domain Bacteria; phylum Bacteroidota; class Bacteroidia; order Cytophagales; family JAAEPT01; genus JAAEPT01. Next base: position 31,631 of record JAAEPT010000036.1, on the reverse strand, counting down.
AATAGCACTCAATTCGTCAATTGCAATATCAATAACTTTCTTATCAGCTACAGCTCTACCCAAACCTTGGTTAATACTAATTTTTGTAATTTGAGGAACTTGCATGACAGACTTGTATCCAAACTTTTCTTGTAAAGCTGGAATAACATCTTGCAAGTATTTATCTTTTAATCTTGGATTTGCCATCTCTTAATTACTTCTATTATTTTTGGTCTGCTATGAACTCCCCTGAATTCTTAGAGTATCTTTGTAATTTACCCTGATCATTCAATTTTCTACCAGTTCTTGTCGCTTCACCAGTAGTATCAATAACTTTTAAATTACTGATATGAATAGGAGCCTCTACTTTCTCAATCCCGCCATTAGGGTTTGTAGCACTTGGTTTGATATGCTTAGTAACCATATTCAATCCTTCTACTACAGCTCTATCAGATGAAGTAACAACTTTTACTACTTTACCTGTTTTTCCCTTTTCATCTCCAGCAATAACCTTAACGTTATCGCCAGTCTTTATATGATATTTTTTGTTTGCCATCTTTTACTACCTCTGGAGCTTAAGTACCTATTTTCATAAATTGCTTTTCACGCAACTCGCGACCTACAGGTCCAAAGATACGCGTACCTCTTGGCTCTCCAGTATTACTTAATAATACTGCAGCATTATCAGAGAAACGAATATAAGAACCGTCCTTTCTTCTAATTTCTTTCTTTGTTCTTACAACTACAGCTTTAGAAACTGTACCCTTTTTCAAACTACTAGAAGAAATAGCAGACTTGACAGTAACAACGATTGTGTCACCAATCCTAGCATATCTTTTTCCTGTACCACCTAATACTCTGATACAAAGTACCTCTTTTGCACCACTATTATCAGCTACTGTTAATCTTGATTCTTGTTGTATCATAATTATTTAGCTTTCTCTATAATTTCCACAAGTCTCCATCTCTTTCTTTTAGACAAAGGTCTTGTTTCCATAATTTTTACAGTGTCACCAATGTTACACTCATTATTTTCATCGTGAGCAGCAAATTTTGTAGTTTTAGTTACAAATTTACCATAAATAGGATGTTTAACTTTACGATCAACAGTAACAGTAATCGTCTTGTGCATTTTATTGCTAACAACCTGCCCTATTCTTTCTTTTCTTAGATTTCTTTCCATCGTAATCACCTATTTTGATTTTGCTGTCAACTCAGTTTTTAATCTCGCAATTAGTTTTCTAGATTGTCTAATTTGCATTGGATTCTCTAAAGGAGTAACTGCATGAGCAAATTTCATTTTTTGCAAAGCACTAGCTTCTTCCTTTACTTTTTCTGCTAATTGCTCTACTGTTAAAGCTTTGATTTCAGAATTTTTCATAACTATCCAACGTAATCTCTACGTACTACGAATTTTGTTTTTACAGGTAATTTTTGAGCCGCTAAACGCAAAGACTCTTGAGCTAACTCTTGAGGAACACCTCCAGACTCAAACAAGATAGTACCAGGCTTAACACAAGCAACCCAATACTCAGGAGCTCCTTTACCCTTACCCATACGTACCTCAGCAGGTTTCTTTGTCACAGGTTTGTCAGGAAAAATACGAATCCAAACTTGACCCTCTCTTTTCATTGCTCTCGTTACAGCAACACGAGAAGCCTCGATTTGTCTTGAAGTAATCCAACCCGCTTCTAATGATTTCAATGCAAAATCACCAAAAGAAATCGTATATCCACGTCCCGCAGTACCTTTTACTCTACCTTTCTGCTTTTTTCTATATTTTAATCTCTTAGGTTGTAACATAATTATTTTATTTTATAAGTAATTATGACTAACGTCTTCTTCTATTACGACCATCTCTTCTACGAGATCCGTTTGAAGATGACGAATTTCCTGCATTTGGACTCAAATCTCTTTTTCCGTAAACCTCTCCTTTGAAGATCCAAACTTTGATACCAATGATACCATAAATAGTATTTGCTTCAGAGATAGCATAATCAATATCAGCTCTCAATGTATGCAAAGGAATTCTACCTTCTTTATACTGTTCAGTACGAGCCATTTCTGCTCCCCCCAAACGACCAGCTAATTTAATTTTGATACCTTGAGCACCTACTCTCATAGCAGCAGCAATTGCTTGCTTCATTGCTCTACGATAAGAAATTCTTGCTTTTAATTGTTGAGCAATTGATTGCCCTACTAATTGAGCATCCAATTCAGGTCTTTTAATCTCAAAGATATTAATTTGAACTTCTTTATTTGTTAATTTCTTAAGTTCTTCTTTGATTTTATCAACCTCAGAACCACCCTTACCAATAACAACACCAGGACGTGCAGTATTAATAGTTAATGTGATTCTTTTAAGAGTTCTTTCAATAATAATTTTAGAAATACCCCCTTTTGGGATACGTGCTAAAACATATTTTCTAATCTTTTCGTCCTCAACTAACTTATCAGCAAAATTCTTCCCTCCGTACCAGTTAGACTCCCAGCCTTTTACAATACCTAAGCGTAAGCCTATAGGATTAACTTTTTGTCCCATTTTATTTTATTTTTTTGCAGATTTCTATTTAGATTCTTCCTCTTTTTCTTCTTTAACAACAGATACTAAACTATCTACTACTAAAGTTACATGATTAGAACGCTTTCTAATTCTATGTGCACGACCTTGAGGAGCTGGTCTTAATCTCTTAAGCATTTTTCCTCCAGTCACATAGATTTCTTTGATATATAAATCTGCCGTCTCGATGCTTGCATCTTCGTTTTTTGCTGTCCAGTTAGCAATTGCTGATAACAACAATTTTTCTAATTCACGAGAACAATGTTTTGGACTAAACTTTAGCACAGCTAAAGCTTTGTCTACACGCTCTCCACGAATAAGATCAACAACTAAACGCATTTTACGAGGAGAAGAAGGAACGTTATTTAATTTAGCAACAGCTTCCATTTATACTACTTTTTCTTATCTTTTTTAGCGATATGACCTCTAAAGTTTCTTGTTGGTGCAAATTCACCTAACTTATGACCTACCATATTTTCTGTAACAAAAACTGGAATAAATTTATTACCATTATGTACAGCAAATGTATGCCCTACAAAATCAGGCGAGATCATTGATCTTCTTGACCAAGTTTTGACTACAGTTTTCTTTCCAGACTCATTTAACGCATCTACCTTTTTTTCAAGTCTGAAATCAATATAAGGTCCTTTTTTTAACGAACGTGCCATCTTAGAACTATCTTCTACTAATAATTAATCGATCAGAATATTTATTGCTCTTTCTCGTTTTAAGACCTTTAGCATAAAGTCCATTTCTTGATCTAGGGTGACCTCCAGATGATTTTCCTTCACCACCCCCCATTGGGTGATCAACAGGGTTCATTGCAACACCTCTTGTTCTTGGACGAGTACCTAACCATCTGTTACGTCCAGCCTTACCCAAACGAACATTCATGTGATCCGAATTAGAAACAGCACCAATTGTCGCAAAACATCTAGAAAGAACCATTCTCATCTCACCTGAAGGTAATTTGATAGTAGCATACTTTCCTTCTCTTGCTAACAATTGCACATAAGTTCCTGCACTTCTTGCCAAAGCAGCCCCCTTACCTGGTTGTACTTCAATATTATGAATTACTGTACCTAAAGGAATATCTGACAAAGGTAGTGCATTACCTACTTCTGGAGCAACTGACTTACCAGAAACCACTTCTTGACCTACCGTTAATCCATCTGGAGCAATAATATATCTCTTCTCTCCATCAGGATAAAACAATAATGCAATACGAGCACTACGATTTGGATCATACTCAATTGCCTTTACTGTTGCAGGAATACCGTGCTTATCTCTTTTAAAATCAATTACTCTATATTTTCTTTTATGACCTCCACCAATATAACGCATGGTCATTCTACCTGAGTTGTTACGCCCACCAGACTTATTTTTCCCTTTTACTAAAGACTTTTCTGGTTGAGATTTTGTAACATCATCAAATACAGGAGCAACTCTAAAACGTTGTCCAGGTGTAATTGGTCTTAACTTTTTTACTGGCATCTCTTTGTCTATCTATTTAAATACCACTATAGAAATCAATAACATCTCCTTCAGCAACTTTTACAATTGCCTTTTTATAAGAAGAAGTTCTTCCTGAAATGATACTTGATTTTGTATATCTTGACTTTGGCTTACCAATAGCAACAATAGTATTTACACTTTCTACTGTCACTCCGTATGCTTCCTCTACTGCTTTTTTGATTTCAACTTTGTTAGCACCTTTGTCTACAACAAACCCGTACTTACCATCTTCGTTTAAAGCAGCCACTTTTTCTGTAATTATTGGCTTAATTAGAATACTCATGTTACTTTACTAATAATTCTTCTAATTTTTCAACAGAACCTTCTAAGAAAATAACTTTGTTTGCATTCAAAATATCATAAGTATTCAACAAAGAAACAGTTGAAACTTTAACTTTTTGAAGATTACGAGCAGAAAGATAAAAATTATTATTATCCTCCGACAAAACAAACAATGTCTTAGAATCAGCAAAAGACAAACCTTCTAACAAACTCTTAAACTCCTTAGTTTTTGGAGCACTAAAGTTCACAGCTTCCAACGCAACAACATCATTACTCTTTAATTTGTAAGACAATGCAGATTTTCTAGCTAAAGCTTTTACCTTTTGATTTAATTTGATATCGTAATTTCTTGGCCTAGGACCAAAAACACGACCTCCTCCTCTAAAAACAGGAGACTTAATACTACCCGCACGAGCAGTACCTGTACCTTTCTGTTTTTTCAGTTTCCTAGTAGAACCTGTGATTTCAGATTTTTCTTTTGACTTATGTGTACCTTGACGCTGTGCAGCTAAATAACGCTTAACATCAAGATAAATCGCATGATCATTAGGCTCTATTCCAAAAACAGCATCCGAAAGCTCAACTTCCTTACCCGTTTCTTTTCCTGCTTTATCTAAAATAGAAATTTTCATTTTACTTTTCTAATATTACGATTGAACTCTTAGAACCTGGCACCGAACCACTTACAAGCACTAAATTCTTATCAGATAAAACTTTAAGAACCTGTAAATTCTGAACTTTTACTCTTTCGCCACCCATTCTACCTGCCATTCTCATTCCTTTAAATACACGAGAAGGAGTAGAACAAGCACCAATCGAACCTGGAGCTCTCAAACGATTATGCTGACCATGAGTAGCCTGACCTACACCACCAAAGTTGTATCTCTTTACAACACCTTGGAATCCTTTACCTTTAGAAGTACCTACAACATCAACAAAATCTCCTTCTGCTAATACATCAGCAGCAGCAACCTCTTGCCCAACCTGTAAACCGTTCTCAAAAGTCTTAAATTCAACCAATTTGGCTTTTGGTGTTACACCAGCTTTTTTAAAATGACCTAACAAAGGATTAGATACATTTTTCTCTTTTTTGTCACCATAAGCTAATTGTACAGCCTCATACCCGTCCTTTTCTTTGGTTTTAATTTGCGTCACAGCACAAGGCCCAACCTCCAATAACGTACACGCTACATTTTGGCCTGCCTCAGTCATGACACTAGTCATTCCTATTTTTTTACCAATTAAACCAGACATTTTTCTCTAATTATACTTATGAATTCACTTATAAATACTTAATTCCTTATACTCCAAAAGGAGTGCAAATATAAATACTTTTTTTCAAACATTCTAATAAAACGTACTACATCTCAGTATAATAACAAAAAAAAGGAGCTCGAAACATCGAACTCCTTTCTTAATATTACCTAATTGTTCTACCAAATTAAACTTTGATTTCAACCTCAACTCCACTTGGTAACTCAAGTTTCATTAAAGCATCTACTGTTTTAGAACTTGTAGAGTAAATATCTACCAATCTTTTGTAAGTACAAAGTTGGAATTGCTCACGAGATTTTTTGTTAACGTGTGGAGAACGCAATACAGTATAAATCTCTTTGTTAGTAGGCAATGGAATAGGGCCATTTACTACTGCACCTGTTGTTTTAACTGCTTTTACGATTCTTTCACAAGACTTATCAACTAAGTTATGATCGTAAGACTTTAATTTTATTCTAATTTTTTGATTCATAATACCTTGCTTATCCTTGTTGTTTTGCAATAACTTCCTCAGCTAAGTTGTTTGGCAACTGCTCATAATGAGAGAACGTTAAAGATGCTGATGCACGACCAGATGTTAATGTTCTTAAATCAGTTACATAACCAAATAACTCAGAAAGTGGAACGTGAGATTTAATCACCTGAGCTCCTGCTTTAGGCTCCATTCCTTGCATGATTCCTCTTCTCTTATTCAAGTCACCTGTCACAGATCCAGTATAATCATCTGGAGTAACAACCTCCACACTCATTACTGGTTCTAAAATCTTAGCTCCAGCTTGCTTTGCAGCAGCTTTGAAACCCTGAATAGCAGCCAGCTCAAAAGATAAGTTATCTGAATCCACATCATGGAAAGAACCATGGTATAAACGAACTCTTAAAGAATCCACTTCATAACCAGCCAAAGGACCATTCTTCATTGCAGTTTCAAATCCTTTTTGGATAGAAGGAATAAATTCCTTAGGAATAACACCACCTTTAATTTCATCAACAAACTCTAGACCTGGTTTTTCGTCAGTTCTAGGTCCTAACTCGAAACTAATGTCAGCAAATTTACCCTTACCACCTGATTGTTTCTTATAAGTTTCTCTATGCTCAAGATTCTTAGTAACACATTCTTTATAAGCAACTTGAGGAGCACCTTGATTGATTTCAACCTTAAACTCTCTCTTCAAACGATCAATGATAATCTCTAAGTGAAGCTCTCCCATTCCTCTAAGAATTGTCTGACCAGTTTCGTGGTTAGTTTCAACTCTTAAAGTAGGATCTTCCTCTACTAACTTAGAAATTGCTGTACCTAATTTATCAGAATCTCCCTTAGTCTTTGGCTCAATTGCATAACCAATTACAGGCTCTGGGAACTCCATTGATTCAAGGACAATAGGCTTACCTTCTTCTACTAAAGTATCACCAGTTTTAATATCTTTAAAACCAACTCCAGCACAGATATCTCCAGCTTCTACCTTATCAATAGCATTTTGTTTGTTTGAGTGCATTTGCATCAAACGAGAAATACGCTCCTTTTTACCAGTTCTCATATTTGTGATATAAGAACCTGCATTTAATTTACCAGAGTAAACTCTCATAAAACACAAACGACCTACATAAGGATCAGTTGCAATTTTAAATGCTAATGCTGCAAATGGATCATCTACATCAGAAGAACGAGTTTCAGACTCTTCAGTATCTGGATTAGTTCCTTCAGCTGCAGGAACATCCAATGGAGATGGTAAATATGAACAAACTGCATCCAACAATGCTTGAACTCCTTTATTTTTGAAAGCAGAACCACACATTACTGGAGAAAATGACATATCCATAACTGCACTACGAACAGCAGCAATCATTTCATCTTTAGTAATTGAATCTGGATCTTCAAAGAATTTCTCCATTAAAGACTCATCATAAGAAGCAATTGCCTCAATCAATTGCTCTCTATAAGTAGCAACCTCATCAACAATATCTTCAGGAATATCAATTACTTCATAAGTCATTCCTCTGTCTTCTTCATTCCAAACAATTGCTTCGTTTGTAATCAAATCAACAACACCTCTGAAGTTTTCTTCAGCACCAATTGGCACTTGAAGAGGCACAGGAGTAGCTCCTAATTTTTCTTCAATAGACTTTACAGCTTCAAAGAAATCAGCTCCTGCTCTATCCATTTTGTTAACAAAACAAATACGAGGAACCTTATACTTATCAGCTTGTCTCCATACAGTTTCTGACTGAGGCTCAACCCCTGAAACCGCACAGAATAATGCAACAGCACCATCCAACACACGTAAAGAACGCTCTACCTCTACAGTAAAATCAACGTGTCCTGGAGTATCAATGATATTAATTTTATAAGAATCTGTAGCATCTGTTGACTTACCTTGCTCTGTTGGATAATTCCAGTTAGTAGTAGTTGCAGCAGAAGTAATTGTAATACCTCTTTCCTGCTCCTGCTCCATCCAATCCATAGTAGCACCACCATCATGCACCTCACCAATCTTATGAGTAAGACCAGTATAATACAAAATACGCTCTGTTGTCGTAGTTTTACCAGCATCAATGTGAGCCATGATACCGATATTTCTCAAATTATTTAAATCAGCCATTGCTTATTAGAATTTAAAATGTGAAAAAGCTTTATTTGCTTCCGCCATTCTATGAGTATCCTCTTTCTTCTTTACAGCAGCACCTTCTCCTTTAGAAGCAGCAACAATCTCTCCAGCCAATCTCTCAACCATAGTTTTCTCATGACGAAGACGAGCATACTTAATTAACCACTTCATACCCAAAGAAGATTTTCTTTCAGGTCTTACTTCACTTGGAACTTGGAATGTAGCTCCTCCAACTCTTCTACTTCTTACCTCAACACCTGGCATAACATTTTGCAATGCTTTTCTCCAGATTTCAAGACCATTTTCTTGAGTTCTTTCCTCAACCAATTCACATGCTTTATAAAAGATAGAATAAGAAAGAGATTTCTTACCATCAAGCATCAAATTATTCACAAATTTCGTTACTAAAGGATCCTTAAATTTAGGATCTGGAAGTACGTATCTCTTTTTAGGTTTTGCTTTTCTCATGATTTCTTATTTTTTCGGTCTTTTAGCACCATACTTAGATCTAGACTGTAATCTACCTTGTACACCAGCAGTATCTAAAGCACCACGAACAATATGATATCTTACCCCTGGTAAATCTTTAACTCTTCCCCCTCTAATTAAAACAATAGAGTGTTCTTGTAAGTTATGACCTTCTCCTGGGATATAAGCATTCACCTCTTTTCCATTTGTTAATCTAACCCTAGCAACCTTTCTCATCGCTGAGTTAGGTTTCTTAGGTGTAGTAGTGTATACTCTTGTACATACACCTCTACGCTGAGGACAAGAATCAAGCTGTCTTGACTTAGATTTAGTCGTAAGCTTTACTCTTCCCTTTCTAACTAATTGTTGTATAGTAGGCATCTACGTATTTTTTCTTTTTCTTTTTTTTTTGAAATTTAGAAACGTAAAGATTTTTTACTCACTAAAGTTATTTCTCTTTATGCCTCTCCTATTGTACCCCCAAAGTTCATAGGAAATTTCGGCACATCTTTGGTTTGTTTTATCTCCCCAAAGGTTTCTTCATACTTAGCTACATTGTCTTGCAAAGCTTGCATCAAACGCTTGGCATGCTCTGGTGTAACAATGATACGAGATTTAACTTTTGCTTTCATAACACCAGGCATCAAACGAATAAAGTCAACAACAAATTCACTATTAGAATGAGCTACCATCACTAAATTTGCATATTCCCCTTCTGCAATCTCCTCTGATAATTCAATACTAATTTGATTTTGATCTTTTAATTCATCTGACATAATTACCTGATTTTTAGTGATTCAAATTTCGCACAAATATCTAGCTTTATATTAAAAAAAGAAAGCATTTTATAATAAAATGCTTTCTTTCATAAAACTATACTCTTTCTTTTTTCGATTTTTTGGCACTTATCACTGCACCATATTCGTCTTGATGACCAATTATTAGATCGTCATAATCTCTAACACCTGTACCTGCAGGAATTAAGTGTCCTACAATTACATTCTCTTTCAGACCTAATAACCCATCTGCTTTACCTCTAATAGAAGCTTCACTCAATACTTTTGTAGTTTCTTGGAAAGAAGCTGCAGAAATAAAGCTTTCTGTTCCTAATGAAGCTTGAGTAATACCTTGTAACGTAGGTCTAGAAACAGCAGGCTGAGCATCTCTAACCTGTACCAATTTCATATCCTTGCGCTTCAACATAGAGTTTTCATCTCTCAATCTTCTTGCAGTAATCAACTGACCTTTTTGTAAACTTGTAGAATCACCTTCATCAGTTACAATTTTCTTATCCAAGATTTGATCATTCTCTTCAGAGAATTGTACTTTATCAACTACTTGGTTTGTTAAGAAAATAGTATCTCCAGAATCTAAAACTTCTACTTTACGCATCATCTGACGAACTACAACTTCAATGTGTTTATCATTGATGCCCACACCTTGTAAACGATATACAGCTTGTACTTCATTTACTAAATATTCTTGAACAGCAGTAGGTCCTTTAATAGCCAAAATATCTGCTGGAGTGATTGCTCCATCAGAAAGTGGCTGACCAGCTTTCACAAAGTCTTCATTTTGAACCAAGATATGCTTAGATAAAGAAACTAAATACTTTCTCTTCACACCATCTTTTGATTCCACAAAAACTTCTCTATTACCTCTCTTAATACCTCCATAAGAAACATATCCATTAATAGCACTTACTACTGCTGGGTTTGAAGGATTTCTTGCTTCAAACAATTCTGTTACTCTTGGAAGACCCCCTGTAATATCTCTTGTCTTACTTGCTGATCTTGGAATCTTAACTAGAACTTGTCCAGCTTTAATTGCTTGACCATCCTGAATAGACAAGTGAGCTCCTACAGGAATATTGTATGTTTTTGCTGTTCCATCATTTCTTTCTACTGTAATAGCAGGGTTTTTAGTCTTATCTTTAGAATCAGTAATGATAATCTCAGCATGACCTGTTTGTTCATCAATCTCTTCTCTATAAGTAACTCCTCTTTCAATAGATTCAAATTCAACAACACCTTCTGCTTCAGATAAGATTACAGCATTGTATGGATCCCACTTACAAATCTCTGTTCCTTTCTCAACAGTCTTTTGATTGATATCAAATGTCAAGAATGAACCATAAGGAACTTGAGCTTCCATTAATACTTTATTAGTAGTAGGGTGTAAGATTTTCATCTCACCAATACGACCAACAACAACATTTTGAGGATTTCCTTCTTCATCTTCAGAAGCTACAGTAATAACTTCTTCAAATTGAATAACACCATCACTCTTAGCAATAACACTTGCATCTGCAGCCATGTGAGATGCTGTACCCCCCACGTGGAATGTACGTAATGTTAACTGAGTACCTGGTTCACCAATTGACTGAGCTGCAATTACACCTACAGCCTCACCTTTTTGAACCATTTTACCAGTTGCCAAGTTACGACCATAACATTTAGCGCAAACACCTCTCTTTGTTTCACAAGTTAATGGAGAACGCATTTCTACACTCTCAATATCTGCTTCTTCGATTTCTTTACCAATTTGCTCAGTAATTTCTTCTCCAGCAGCAACAATTAACTCATTTGAGATAGGGTGATAAACATCATGAACAGAAACACGTCCTAATAAACGAGCAGATAAAGGTTCTACAATCTCATCGTTTTCGATTAATGCAGAAACTTCTAATCCTCTTAATGTACCACAATCTTCTTCATTTACTACAGCATCTTGAGCTACATCAACCAAACGTCTTGTTAAGTATCCTGCATCAGCTGTTTTCAATGCTGTATCTGCCAAACCTTTACGAGCACCGTGAGTTGAGATAAAGTACTCAATTACATCTAGTCCTTCTTTAAAGTTTGATAAGATTGGGTTTTCAATTACAGAACCAGTAGAACCAGCTAAGTTCTTTTGAGGCTTGGCCATCAAACCTCTCATACCACCCAACTGACGAATTTGCTCTCTCGAACCACGAGCACCAGAGTGCATCATCATATAAATTGAGTTAAAGCCTTGCTCTTCTGCTTCTAATTGACCCATCAATGTAGAAGTAAGCTTGTTATTTACGTTTGTCCAAATATCAATAACTTGGTTATAACGCTCTTTATCAGTAATAACACCCATCATATATTCTTGACGGATAGCCTCTACCTTAACTTTTGCTTCTTCTACCATTCCAGCTTTCTCTGTAGGAATCTTAACGTCTCCTAATCCCATAGAAAGACCTCCTTTGTAAGCTGACTGGAATCCTAAATATTTAATATCATCTAAGAATTTAGCACACTTAGCATTTCCTGCTAATTTGTAAACTCTAGCAATGATTTTTTGTAATTGCTTCTTAGTTAATAATTCATCAATATAACCAATCTCTTCTGGAACTAATAAGTTAACCAATACACGACCAGCTACAGTATCAACTAATTTTGTCTCGAATGTACCATCTTCATTACGAACTCTTGCTTTTACTTTGATATGAGCATGCTTAGATAAAGCACCTTCATTCAATGCAATAACAACTTCGTCCATACTATAGAATGACATTCCTTCACCTTGTATTGGGTGGTCTTCTGTAGACTTTCTACCCTTAGTAATGTAGTAAAGTCCCAATACCATATCCTGAGAAGGTACAGCAATTGGTGCTCCATTTGCTGGGTTCAAGATATTGTGAGAAGCCAACATCAATAAAGATGCTTCCAAAACTGCCTCATGTCCTAAAGGAACGTGAACGGCCATCTGGTCACCATCAAAATCGGCATTAAATGCCGTACACACTAATGGGTGTAATTGAATTGCTTTTCCTTCAATTAATTTTGGTTGGAAAGCTTGGATACCCAAACGGTGAAGTGTAGGAGCACGGTTTAATAGGATTGGATGCCCTTTCAACACATTCTCCAAAATATCCCAAACAACTGGGTCTTTACGGTCAACAATCTTCTTAGCAGATTTTACCGTCTTAACAATTCCTCTTTCAATTAACTTACGAATAATAAATGGCTTGAATAATTCAGCAGCCATATTCTTAGGAAGACCACATTCGTGTAATTTCAACTCTGGACCTACTACAATTACAGAACGACCAGAATAATCTACCCTTTTACCCAATAAATTTTGACGGAAACGACCTTGCTTACCTTTAAGCATATCACTTAAAGATTTCAATGCACGGTTACCATCAGCCTTAACAGCATTTACTTTACGAGAGTTATCAAACAATGAATCAACAGCCTCTTGTAACATACGTTTTTCATTACGTAAAATTACTTCTGGAGCTTTGATTTCAATTAATCGCTTCAAACGATTATTCCTGATAATTACTCTTCTATATAAGTCATTTAAATCAGATGTCGCAAATCTACCTCCATCTAATGGCACTAATGGACGTAATTCTGGTGGAATTACAGGAACCATTCTAATTACCATCCACTCAGGTCTGTTCTCAATTCTTGTTCTAGAATCTTTGAAAGCCTCAACTACTCTCAAACGCTTTAAAGCTTCAGCCTTACGTTGTTGAGAAGTTTCATTAGATGCTTTATCTCTTAAATCATTAGACAATGTATCTAAGTCAATACGAGACAATAGCATTTCCAAAGCCTCAGCACCCATCTTAGCGATGAATTTATCTGGGTTTGAATCATCTAATAATTGATTTTCACGAGGTAATTTATCAATAATATCCAAATATGTATCCTCATCTAAAAACTCAAGATATTCTCTTCCGTTTTCAGCTTCAATACCTGGTTGGATAACTACATATCTCTCATAATAGATGATTTGGTCTAATTTCTTAGTAGGAAGTCCTAATAAGTAACCAATTTTATTTGGTAAAGAACGGAAGTACCAAATGTGAGCAACAGGAACCACCAATTCGATATGTCCCATACGCTCTCTACGTACTTTCTTTTCTGTAACTTCTACACCACATCTATCACAAATGATACCTTTGTAGCGAATTCTTTTATATTTTCCACAATGACATTCCCAATCCTTTTGAGGTCCAAAAATTCTCTCACAGAACAAACCTCCCATTTCTGGTTTGTAAGTTCTATAGTTGATTGTTTCTGGCTGTGTAACCTCTCCAAAGGAATTATCCAAGATTGACTGAGGAGAAGCCAAACTAATCGTTACAGAAGAAAAATCCTTCTGCGTTTTTTTATTTTTAACAAACGCCATAGATATATTTTTGTGTCATTGCACTACCTCTCGTTTGAAAGATAGTACAAATATATATTTTTATAAATGAGTCTCTTTTAAGTAAGAGTACCTATAGAAAGTGATTAATTCAACGTTAATTCTAACGCTAAACCTCTCAATTCATGTACTAATACATTAAATGATTCTGGGATATTTGGAACAGGAAGATTTTCTCCTTTCACAATAGCCTCATACGTTTTAGCTCTACCAATTACATCATCAGACTTAATTGTCAAGATTTCTTGTAAGATATGTGCTGCACCAAATGCTTCTAGTGCCCAAACCTCCATCTCACCAAAACGCTGACCACCAAACTGAGCTTTACCTCCTAATGGTTGTTGTGTAATTAAAGAGTAAGGTCCGATAGAACGAGCATGCATTTTGTCATCAACTAAGTGACCTAACTTCAACATATAAGCAATACCCATTGTTGTTGCTTGCTCAAAACGCTGACCAGTTAAACCATTGTATAAATATTGCTGACCAAATTTAGAAACATCTAAACCAGCTTTACCAAGCTCTGTTAATACTTCCTCTTCAGAAGCTCCATCAAAGATAGGGGTTGCATAACGCTTACCCATCTTATAACCAGCCCAAGCAAGAACCGTTTCATAAATCTGTCCCAAGTTCATACGAGAAGGTACCCCTAATGGATTAAGAACAATATCAACTGGAGTTCCATCTTCCATAAATGGCATATCTTCATCACTTACAATACGAGCAACAACTCCCTTGTTACCGTGACGACCAGCCATTTTATCTCCTACTTTTAGTTTTCTCTTTTTAGCAATATATACTTTTGCTAATTGAACAATACCTGCTGGTAATTCATCACCTACTTCAATTGTAAAACGATCACGTTTAAACAATCCAGCAAATTCATTACGTTTAGCATTATAGTTTTTGATCAATCTTAATAATAAAAGATTTGTTTCAGCATCTTCAGTACACTTGTCTAAAATCAAATCAGAAATAAAATTGATTTCTTCTGGTACTGCGTAAGCATTCTCATCTCTATAAATATCTTTCTCTGGGAAGAAGTTTTCTGTGATATTTTTCTTAGAAAATTTAATTCCTTCACTAATTACTGAATCACCAAACTTATGAGAAACTCCTTGACAAGTTTTCCCATCTAATAATTCAATTAACTTAGAAACTAATTTTTCTCTTAATCCATTTAATTGCTTAGAATATTGAGCTTTTAATTTAACTACTTCTTTCTTTGCAATTGCACGAGATTCTTTATCCTTTTTAGGGCGAGAGAATAATTTTGTATCAATTACAACCCCATTTAATGAAGGAGAAGCTTTTAATGATGCATCTTTTACATCACCTGCTTTATCTCCAAAGATTGCTCTTAATAATTTTTCTTCTGGTGTAGGATCAGTTTCTCCTTTAGGAGTAATTTTTCCAATTAAAATATCACCTTCTTTAACTTCTGCTCCAATACGAATAACTCCATTTTCATCTAAGTGCTTAACAGAATCCTCACTTACGTTTGGAATTTCAGAAGTTAATTCTTCTTCACCTCTCTTAGTATCACGAACTTCTAATTCGTATTCATTAATATGAAGAGAAGTATATACATCATCACGAACAACTTTCTCAGAAATTACAATCGCATCCTCAAAGTTGTACCCTTGCCATGGCATATAAGCCACTTTCAAGTTTCTACCTAATGCTAACTCTCCATTATTTGTTGCATAACCCTCTACTAATACTTCACCTTTAGTTACACGTTGTCCTTTACGAACAATTGGTGTATGGTTAATACAAGTATCTTGGTTTGTTCTTCTAAACTTAATAAGATTATAAGTAGTCTTATTTGTATCGAAGTTTACTAACTCATCATTATTATCGAAGTCATATTCAACAATAATTTTACGAGCATCAACATAATCAATTACACCTTCTCCTTCAGCATAAATTAATGCTCTAGAATCAGTTGCAATACGCTTCTCAAGACCTGTACCTACAATTGGAGCTTCACTCTTCAATAAAGGAACTGCTTGACGCTGCATGTTCGATCCCATCAATGCACGGTTGGCATCATCATGCTCTAAGAAAGGAATTAATGAAGCTGCTACCGAAACAATTTGGTTAGGAGCAACATCCATATATGCAATACCCTCTACATCAATTACAGGGAAATCACCTTCTCTTCTTACCTTAATTCTATCATTCACAAAAGCACCATCTTCTTTCAATTCAGCACTTGCTTGAACAATAAACTTCCCGTCTTCTTCTTCTGCTGTAAGAAATACAACATCATTAGTGTCTACTACTCCATCTGTTACTTTAGAATATGGAGTTTCGATGAATCCCATATGGTTTACTTTCGCATGTACACACAAAGACGAAATCAATCCAATGTTTGGACCCTCTGGTGTCTCAATTGTACATAAACGACCATAGTGAGTATAGTGAACATCTCGAACCTCAAAACCTGCACGCTCTCTTGATAAACCACCAGGTCCTAAAGCAGACATTCTTCTTTTATGTGTAATTTCAGCTAATGGATTTGTTTGATCCATAAACTGAGATAACTGGTTTGTACCGAAGAATGTATTAATTACAGAAGATAATGTACGAGCATTAATCAAATCAACTGGTTTGAAATCCTCATTATCTCTTACATTCATACGCTCTTTAATTGTTCTAGCCATACGAGCCAAACCAACACCAAATTGAGAATATAATTGCTCTCCTACTGTACGAACACGTCTATTACTTAAATGGTCAATATCATCAACTACAGCTTTTGAGTTAATTAAACCAATTAAGTATTTTACGATATGAATAATATCTTCTTTTGTTAAAACTTTAACATTGATCTCAACATCTAATCCTAACTTTTTGTTAATTCTATAACGACCTACTTCACCTAAGTCATAACGCTTATCACTAAAGAATAAACTTTGAATTACTTCCCTTGCTGTTTGCTCATCTGGAGCCTCAGAGTTTCTTAATTGCTTATAGATTAATTCTACAGCCTCTTTTTCTGAGTTTGCAAGGTCTTTTTGTAATGTATTATAAATGATTGTAAAGTCTGATGCATTTACACTTTCTTTGTGTAAAATGATAGATTCTGTGTCAGAACTTAAAATCACATCTATATCTTCCTCTGTTAGAATATGGTCTCTTTCTAATAAGGCTTCATTTCTCTCGATAGAAGTTACCTCACCTGTATCTTCATCTACTAAATCGTAGAATTCGTGCTTGATAACTTTTGCAGCTAACTTTCTTCCCACAACTTTTTTAAGGCTAGCCTTAGTTGCTGGAATCTCTTCCGAAAGCTCAAATAAATCTAAAACATCTTTATCTGTACTATAACCAATTGCTCTTAACAATGTAGTTACAGGAAATTTCTTTTTACGGTCAATATATGCATACATCACGTTATTAACGTCTGTAGCAAATTCAATCCAAGAACCTTTGAAAGGGATAATTCTTGCTGAATATAATTTTGTTCCGTTTGTGTGTTTACTTTGGGCAAAGAACACACCTGGAGAACGATGCAACTGAGATACAATTACACGTTCTGCCCCATTAATTACAAAAGACCCCTTTTCTGTCATGTAAGGAATGTTTCCTAAGAACACCTCTTGTTCAAGAGTTTCGAAGTCCTCATTATCATCATCACTACAAGAAAGTCTTAACTTAACTTTTAATGGAATAGAAAAAGTAAGCCCTCTATCAATACACTCATCAACTGAGTACTTTGGAGGATCAATAATAAAATCAACAAACTCTAACTCGAATACTTCACGAGAGTCTGTAATTGGAAAATTCTCTTCAAATACTTTGTAAAGCCCTTCTTTAGAACGGTTTTCCGTAGAAGTTCCAATTTGAAAAAAATCTCTAAACGATTGGAGTTGTACATCCAAGAAATCTGGATACTCTAAAACTCTTTTAGCTGATGCGAAATTTACTCGCGGTTGTATATTATTAGTTGCCAAAGCTTTACTTTTTTATTCAGAAAACACAAGTTTTTACTTCTCTGTAAGAAGTGGGCACAAACTGCAAAAGACCCTGACTTTTACGCCAGGGTCCAATGGATTAAGACTAATATGTTTCGAAATCGAAAACTATATCAATAAGAATTACTTCAATTCTACTTCAGCACCAGTCTCTTCTAACTGAGCTTTTAATGCCTCAGCCTCATCTTTTGGTAAACCTTCTTTCAATACAGAAGGAGCTCCATCTACAGCT
This sequence comes from Cytophagales bacterium, assembly GCA_024232295.1. Lineage (GTDB taxonomy): Bacteria > Bacteroidota > Bacteroidia > Cytophagales > JAAEPT01 > JAAEPT01. Next base: position 13,544 of record JAAEPT010000036.1, on the reverse strand, counting down.
TCTTTAGCTTCTTTCAATCCTAAACCAGTTAATTCTTTAACCAATTTAACAACTTTAAGCTTAGCACCACCAGCAGCTTTCAATACTACATCGAATTCAGTTTTCTCAGCAGCAGCTTCACCTTCTGCACCAGCTCCACCAGCAGCAACAGCTACAGCAGCAGCAGCAGGCTCAATTCCGTACTCTTCTTTTAAGATTTCTGCTAAGTCGTTAACCTCTTTTACTGTTAAGTTAACTAATTGTTCTGCAAACTCTTTTAAATCCGCCATCTTATTATTTTTTAACGATTTCTAGTTTAATTTATATTTAGATATGGAAGCCTAATAATATTATTCGCCTCTCTCCTGTAAAGTCTTGATAAGACCAGCCAATGTCCCTCCACCACTTTGTAAAGCAGAAACAACATTTTTTGCAGGAGACTGAAGTAAAGTAATAACTTCACCGATAAGTTCAACCTTAGATTTAAGCTTGCTTAAAGAATCTAAATTCTCTGCTCCAAGATAAACCTCAGACTGAATCCAAGCACCTTTTAGATCTAACTTTTCATTAAAATCCTTGCGATACTGCTTAATGATCTTCGCAGGAATATTGTTAGACTCAGGAGAGAAAATAACACCTGTAGACCCCTTTAGAGCTACATCAAATGCATCATAATCATCACCTTGAATTCTTTGAAGAGCCTTAGCGATTAATGTATTTTTATATACTTTGTATTCAACACCTTGCTCGAAGCATAAACCTCTAAAAGCATTGATTTCACTTACTGTAAGATTTGAAGGGTCAGCGAAGTAAAAATTATCGATAGACGAAAACTTTTCTACTAACTCTTCAATCACTTGTTCTTTTTGTGACCTGTTCATAATTATAATCCAGGGACTGAAGATTTTTCAACTTTAATACCTTTACTCATTGTGCTAGAGACACTAATACTCTTGAAGTATGTTCCCTTAGCTGACGCTGGCTTCAATTTAGAAAGTGTAGCCAACAACTCTGCAATGTTATCTTGAATTTGCTGTGGAGTGAAAGAAACACGACCTACAGATGTATGAATAATACCATACTTATCAACTTTGAAGTCAATCTTACCTGCTTTGATTTCTTTCACTGCCTTAGCAATATCCATTGTTACAGTACCAGCTTTAGGGTTAGGCATTAAATTTCTAGGACCTAAAATTCTTCCTAATTGACCAACCTTAGCCATTACAGTAGGCATCGTAACAATCACATCGATTTCTAACCAACCGCCTTTGATTTTATTGATAAACTCATCCAATCCAGCATAATCTGCACCAGCATCTTTTGCCTCTTGCTCCTTATCAGGAGTACATAAAACCAACACTTTTAACTCACGACCAGTACCGTGCGGTAAAGAAGCAACACCTCTCACCATTTGATCTGCCTTACGTGGATCAACACCTAAACGCACATCAACATCAACTGACGCATCAAACTTAGTAGTTGTAATCTCTTTCACAAGAGAAGACACCTCTTCTAAAGTATATTCACGTGCAGGATCATATTTTTGTAAAGCTGCTTTTTGACTTTTTGTTAAACCCATGATTCAATTTTAGTTTTCCCAAGGTGCAACCCCTGCTACTGTTAAACCCATACTTCTTGCTGTACCAGCAACCATCTTCATCCCTGACTCAACAGTAAACGCATTCAAATCAGGCATTTTAATCTCAGCAATTTCCTTTACTTGATCCCAAGTAACAGAACCAACCTTATTACGGTTAGGTTCTCCAGAACCTTTTTTCAAATTAGCTGCTTTTAAAAGCAATATTGCTGCAGGAGGAGTTTTAATGATAAAATCAAAAGACTTGTCCTTGTAGATAGTAATCTCTACAGGAAGAACTTGACCCTGCTTATCTTGCGTCCTTGCATTAAATTGCTTACAAAAGTCCATGATATTAAGCCCCTTACTACCAAGAGCTGGACCTACAGGAGGTGATGGGTTAGCTTGGCCTCCTTTTACCTGTAACTTCAGGTATCCTGCGATTTCTTTTGCCATTTTATTCTTTTTCTACTTGCATATAATTTAGTTCAACAGGAGTATTTCTTCCGAAAATCTTAACAATAACATCAAGCTTTTTCTTCTCCACAAACACCTTTTGAACTGTACCTGAGAATCCGCTGAATGCACCATCCATAACCTTCACTGAATCACCAACATTGTAATCCACCTCAGCTTGAACATCAACCTCTTCAACTTCATCTACTCTACCTAAAATACGATTTACCTCTGATTGCCTTAATGGTACTGGTATTAGCGAATCACCATCTCCCTTTTTTTCTTCCAGAAACCCCATTACCCCAGGAGTACCCTTAATAAAGTGCACAACCTCAGCATTCACAGACAAATCACAATAAACTAAAACATAACCTGGAAAAAAATTACGCTCACGCACTCTTTTTTTACCATTACGCATTTCATACACTTTCTCCAAAGGAATCAACACTTCAGGAATAACCTCTTGATATCCTTGACGAGAAATCTCTGTATCCAAATAAGCCTTAACCTTCTTTTCTTGACCTGCAACAATACGCATAACATACCAATGCAAACCTTCTACCATTCGAATAAGCTTTTTATCCTCTCCCTTTGCCATACCTACTTCCTCCTACGATTACAACTGGTAAAGAAAATCTAAACCACTATCAAACAAATAATCAATAAGAGCAATAACTAACGCAAAAGCAAGCGATGCAATAATCACCGAAACAGTATCTTTTTGTAATTGCTTATACTCCGGCCATGTAACATTATACACAACCTCTTGAAAAGACTCTCTAATATATGTAATGAAATTGCTCATATTTTAAACAATTGTTAGCACGGGCGGTAGGACTCGAACCCACAACCAATGGTTTTGGAGACCACTACTCTACCAATTGAGCTACGCCCGTAAAATACTCACACTCTTTTTTTCGGAATGCAAAATTAAATACTTTTTTTATAAGAAACAAATGCGTTCCCAAAAGAAACGCATTTGCTTTTAAATATCTTAATCATTGATTACTCAATAATCTCAGTTACCTGACCAGAACCTACAGTTCTACCCCCTTCACGAATCGCAAATCTCAACCCTTTCTCCATTGCGATTGGGTTAATCAACTGCACATCGATAGAAACGTTATCCCCAGGCATAACCATTTCGATTCCTTCTGGTAAAGTAATCTCACCAGTCACATCAGTTGTTCTGAAATAGAATTGTGGCCTGTACTTAGAGAAGAATGGAGTATGACGACCACCCTCTTCCTTAGATAATACATAAACCTCTGCTTTGAAGTGTTTATGCGGAGTACAAGTACCTGGCTTAACAATTACCATACCTCTCTTGATCTCAGCCTTATCAATACCTCTCAACAACAACCCTACATTATCTCCAGCCTCACCTCTATCCAAAATCTTACGGAACATCTCTACTCCAGTAATAGTAGAAGTCATATCTACAGCACCCATACCTAAGATCTCAACAGAATCTCCAGAGTTAATCACACCTCTTTCAATTCTACCAGTAGCAACAGTACCACGCCCTGTAATAGAGAACACATCCTCAACAGGCATCAAGAAATCCTTATCAACAGCTCTTTCTGGCTCAGGGATATAAGAATCCACTGCCTCCATCAATTCATCAATCTTAGCAACCCACTCTGGCTCGTTATTCAACCCACCTAAAGCAGAACCTTGAATTACAGGAATATCATCTCCTGGAAAATCATAATCAGATAATAATTCTCTGATCTCCATCTCCACCAACTCTAACAACTCCTCATCATCAACCAAATCAACTTTGTTCATGAATACTACAAGAGCAGGAACACCTACCTGTCTTGCTAAAAGAATATGCTCACGAGTTTGAGGCATTGGTCCATCAGTAGAAGCTACCACCAAAATACCACCATCCATTTGAGCAGCCCCAGTTACCATGTTCTTCACATAATCCGCGTGACCTGGACAGTCAACGTGTGCATAATGCCTGTTAGCAGTTTCATACTCAACGTGAGATGTATTAATTGTAATACCTCTTTCTTTCTCCTCTGGAGCGTTATCAATTGTACTGAAATCTCTTTGCTCAGCCAAACCTTTGTTTGCCAAAACACTAGAAATAGCAGCTGTCAAAGTTGTTTTACCGTGGTCAACGTGGCCAATAGTACCAATGTTAACATGGGGTTTACTACGATCAAATGTTTCCTTAGCCATATTTGAAAAGCCCTAATTAATTAAAACTATAAAATTCTTAAAATAAATCTTTATACAACAAAAAAAGAGCAACCAGAGCCAATGACGGGACTTGAACCCGTGACCTTTTCCTTACCAAGGAAATACTCTACCACTGAGCTACATCGGCTTACTCTCTCTTCGAGAGCGGGAGACGAGGTTCGAACTCGCGACCTACAGCTTGGAAGGCTGTCGCTCTACCAGCTGAGCTACTCCCGCTTACACTCCTAAAACAGGAGCGAAACATTAATTACTTTGTGGGGAGAGCAGGATTCGAACCTGCGAAGTCTTACGACAACGGAGTTACAGTCCGTCCCATTTGGCCGCTCTGGAATCTCCCCTTTTTCTTAGAAAACCGATAGAGTTATCTAAAACTGGTTCACAAAAGTAGTACCTTTTTTAATAAAATCAAATGTTTCTATTTTTTTTTGAAATTTATTAATCATTTCACTCCAAGTTCTTCTCAAAAGTGTTCTGATATTTACTTATAAGATATGGATTTGTCTCCTCCTCTCTCATTCTTTTTCTGAGCTTATCTACTGTCTCCAAGACTATTGGAGTGATTTGATCTTTATGTTTTGCAACAGAATAATACAAACGATACCTAGCCATTCTTTGATAATAATGTTCTCCTGTAATATCCTTCTTGTAAATCTCATACAAGAAACTAATTTGTTCTTGCTCATCAAACATCATAAGATACTGACAAAGTAAACTCGAAAAGTTGATTTGATAGACTGCTTTTAAATCTGTTTCAAATTTCTGTCGAAACCAATCAAGCTTTGATAAATCTTTTTTCTTAATATAATAATTAGCTAATGCAGATACTACAGGAAAATGAGTATCTCGCTCATACAACTCCACTTCTCCATCCACTTCATCCGCCATATCAAGGTAAATACTCAAAGCTTGACCAATCACCATATATGACGAATCATATATTGCTTCTTGATAAGTAGGCAAAAAGGTATGAAGAGAATCTTCTTGGGTTAACAACATTTTTAAAGCTCCTTTTCTAACATTAGATCTACTATCTTTAAGTGCCATTCTTTCAATAATAGGCAACATACTCAAGGAAACAGGTTTGTTCTCCAATGATCGTAGACTTTGTTCTCTAATTTTCCAAAAAGGGTGAATTAATGCTTTCTTAAAAAAAGTTGTATCAACAAAAGGATAAGAAGCCATCCTATTTACAACTTCTTTTTGCTGAAAATAACCTTTTTCATGCTCAAACTGAAACTTCAACTCTTCTTCTGATTTAACATGAGTGACTAAACCTAAAATCTGTTTTTTAGGATCAAATACTACCAAATCTGGTTTTTTACCTACTTGAAACTCAAACATCTGAGATTTCTGAGTAATTAATATTTCCTCCTCTTGTAAATTCCCTTTCACCCAAACATTTAATTGACAAGGTAACTGATAAACCTCCTCTTGAAGCTGCAAAACATTTACCTCTAATACTCCTGTGGAATCATCATAAAATTGTTGAACAACAATATCTGGATGTCCTGGTCTATGAAACCATTGATCAAAAAACCATTTCAAATCCTTCCCTGTCACATCTTCAAATGCTAATCGCAATTCATCAACTTCAACATCAGAAAAAGAATGTTCTTTTAAATAGTAATGTAATGATGCCCAAAAAGCTTCATCTCCCACATACAAGTGTAACATTCTCACAACAAGTGCTCCTTTGCTATATGAATGAGAATCAAAAAGCTCTCTAGGATGATCGTAATGATAACGAATCAAAGGCTCTTCATACTTCTTTGATTCCCTCAAATATTCATTCCAAAAACTTTCATAAACATAATCTGCTTCATTTTCCCCATATTTATGTTCTGTCCATAAGTACTCTGAATAAGTTGCAAAAGCTTCATTCAATGTAATATGACTCCATGATTCACATGTTACTAAATCACCAAACCATTGATGAAATAACTCATGAGCAATGATAAACTCCCAATTCCTATCTAAACGTTCTTTTTCTGTTGTTTGAATATTTTCTAAAAAGACAGAAGCTGAAGTATTTTCCATAGCTCCAGACACAAAATCTCTTACAGCAACTTGTGAATATTTATCCCAAGGAAAGTCATGTTTAAGTTTACCAGAGAAGAATTGAATCATTTCTGGAGTATTTCCAAAAATAGCTTTTGCCTCTTGTTTGTACTTTTTCTCTACATAATAATTTATTTCCAAGTTGCCTAAAAGCTCCTCATACTTAAAAAAATCACCAATAGTCATCATCACCAAATAAGGTGCATGTGGTTTATTTTGTACCCAATAGTGAGTTGCTGTACCATTACCATTATCTCTTGTAAAAATCAAATCTCCATTTGATATTGTCTGATAAGTTGTATCAACAGTAATATACAATTCTTGAGTTGTTTTTTCATTGGGAGCATCTATTGTAGGAAACCAACAAGAAGCTGATTCTGGCTCTCCCTGTGTCCAAATTTGTTTAGGTTTTCCTTTTTCTTTACCCAAAGGATTAATAAAGTATAATCCTTTTCTCCCAACAACACCTTTTCCATGACCAATATCAATAGTCAATTCATTTGGTTTTGCCACATACTTTATTTCAAGCTCGTATTGTTCATCTTTTGTATAAAATGTATCTAATTCAATAGTTAACCTCAAAGAATCATAAGTAAAATTAAGGTTTTTAACTTCTTCTTCTTTAACTAATTGAACATAAGAAACATCAAAACCCTTTGCATCCAAAACAACTTGGTTTTGTTGATAAAAATAAGGTTTCAATTGTAAATTGGCTACTCCGTATAAATACTGTTTCTCCCAGTCAAAAGAAACTTGAAGTTTAGTATGTATTAAGTCTGTTGTTTTCTCACGAGATGGTTTATACTTCTTTTTTTTAATGGTAGCTTTTTCCACTACTTTTATTTCTTCTTGAGAACCTATTGAATCTTGCACAACTGTATCTTGCCTAGATTTAGTATGATTAGGGTTTGTTAAATTTGAACTAGAAGGTTTGATTAGAGTCGTACATGATGCTAATAAAAAAACAAAAAACGTACTCCAAAAGGTATATTTCAAAGTCATAGCAACTTTATATTTTCAAGAAACAAAGCACTAAAATAAGGTTTATTGGTAAGAAAGAAAGACTTTTAAAAAAAAACTCAACAAAAGACTAAAAAGTAGATTTTGTTTTCAAAAAAAGAATATATATTTACTCAATTCGAAAATACAGCTATATGACATACAAGAGAGTCCTTTTGAAATTAAGTGGAGAAGCCTTATTAGGTGAAGAAGCTTATGGAATAGATCCAAAAAGATTGCAACAATATGCTACAGAAATCAAGGCCATTATAGACCAAGGTATTGAAGTAGCAATTGTGATTGGTGGTGGTAACATATTTAGAGGAGTACAAGCAAGTGCTACTGGAATTGACCGTGTACAAGGAGATTACATGGGAATGCTAGCTACACTTATCAATAGCATGGCACTACAAGGTGCTTTGGAAAAAGAAGGGCTGATTACTCGATTGATGTCTGGCTTGCATGTTCAAGAAGTTGCAGAAAACTACATTCGTAGAAGAGCAGTTCGTCATTTAGAAAAAGGACGTATTGTAATTTTTGGAGCTGGAACAGGAAATCCATATTTCACAACAGATTCAGCAGCTAGTTTGAGAGCAATTGAAATTGAAGCTGACGCAGTATTAAAAGGAACACGTGTAGACGGAATTTACACAGCTGATCCAGAAAAAGATAGTTCTGCCACTAAATTTGACCAATTGTCTTTCAAAGAGATTTACGACAAAGGGTTAAAAGTAATGGACATGACTGCTTTTACACTTTGTGAGGAAAATAACTTACCAATCATTGTGTTTGATATGAATAAACCTGGAAATTTACAGAAATTAGTGCAGGGAGAAAACGTAGGTACAATTGTAAAATAAGTAAATATAGAATATCATGGAAGAGATTGAATTTCTTTTGGATAGTGCCAAAGAATCAATGGATAGAGCCATTAAGCATACAGAAGTTGAGTTGAGTAAATTACGTGCTGGAAAAGCTCACCCTGACATGTTAAAAGGAGTAATGGTTGAATATTATGGAGCTCCTACTCCACTTAGTCAAGTAGCATCTGTTACCACTCCTGACGCTCGTACATTTGCAATCAAGCCTTGGGAAAAGCAAATCATTGTAGATATTGAGCGTGCTATTATCAATGCAAACTTAGGTTTTGCTCCTCAAAATGATGGAGAAACAATTCGTATTCATATTCCTGCTCTTACAGAGGAAAGAAGAAAAGAATTGGCAAAACAAGCACAAGCGAAAGGGGAAACTGGGAAAGTTGGTATTCGTTCTGCAAGAAAAGACACAAATAATGAGTTAAAGAAATTACAAAAAGAGGGAACTGCTTCTGAAGATGCAGTAAAAGACGCTGAAGACAGTGTTCAAAAGTTAACCGACTCTTATTCTAAAAAAATTGATGACTTATTAAAAACAAAAGAAGCCGAAATTATGAGTATCTAATCTCTATTTAAGCTTAAAAAAAGGAGTTTGTTTTAAAAAACAGACTCCTTTTTTTATATCCACAAGCAACCTTTTCACCTTGTTCTGTATATACCAAATATACTTAACAAAAATACAATGAAAAACACCAAATTATATAATTCACTTTTTGGACTATTCATAGTTACCTACACTATTTTTACAGTAATTTATTTTTATACACTATAAAAAAAACAAACTATGACAGAAAGAGAAACAAACTCCCAAAACACAAAATATCAAGGTGTTCCAGAAAAGGTATTTATTATACTTGCTAGCATAATTCTAATCTATATATTTAGCCAAATTTTCACATGCTAATATCTTAGATTTCTTAAACCTTCTTCATTGATAATTTTGATCTTACTTCCTTTGATCTCAATCATACTATCTTCTTTGAATGAAGACAATGTACGAATTACTGATTCTGTGGCCGTACCCACAATACTTGCCAAATCATCTCTAGAAATCGAAATAGAAAACGTATTTTCCCCAGTTTCAATATATTTATCTCTTAAACGAAGTAAAGCATCAGCCACACGTTTACGAACTGTATTATAAGCTAAATCCAATAACTGTTGTTCTTTCTCTATTAAATTACGTGATAACATCTTCATAAACTGAGAAGCAACTTCTTTATTACGATAAATCAATTCAGTGAAATCCTCTTTAGGCAACATATATACCTCTGTATTATCCATCGCAATTGCAGTCTCTGTATAATCTACATCCTCCAACAAAGACATATAACCAACAAAATCTCCTTCACCATATAAGTTAGTCACATACTCTTTCCCATCTTCATTCATCTTAGAAACCTTCACTCTACCTTTTTCAATGAAAAACAAAATATTTGGATAATCTCCTTCATGAAATAGAACTTCTTTCTTTTTAAAAATACGATGTTTTCTCTCCTTAGATAGTTTGATCAACTCATCTTGCCCTTCAGTAATAGAACTAAAGAAACGATCTAAACCATCAATATTCTGTTCATATTGTTGCTTAATCACATCATTTCTCATAAAGCGAGTTTCAACTGCTTCTAACAAATCCATTTCTTCGAATGGCTTGGTAAGATAATCATCTGCTCCCAAGTTCATTCCTTTACGAAAATCACTACGTTCTGCTTTTGCTGTCAAAAAAATAAATGGTATACTTGCTGTATCTACATTTTTCCCCAACATATACAAAACACCATAACCATCAAGCTCAGGCATCATGACATCACATAAAATTAAATCTGGAAGATATTGTTTTGCTGAAGCAACTCCTATTTTCCCATTCTCTGCAGTAATCACATCATAACCTGCTAGTTCTAAAATTTCAGCAGTATTTTCACGCATCTCAAAATTATCCTCAATTAGCAATATCTTTTTCATGATTTTCTATTTTAAATGAAACACAAAAGGTAGTTCCTTCATTTTCTTTACTTTCAAAATGAATTTCCCCATCTAACAAATCAACATACTTCTTCACAATATTTAACCCCAACCCTGTACCTTGAATATTTGTAGCATTTTGAGCTCTAAAAAAACGTTCAAACAAATGACTTTGCTCTTCTTCAGGAATACCTATTCCGTAATCTTGAACCCAAATTGATACTTTTTGATTTTCTATTTTTGATTGAAAAAGTATTTTTTGACCTTCATTAGAATATTTAATAGCATTGGACAATAAATTCAAACAAATATTCTTCAGAACATTTTGATCGGAAACTACACCTACTTCTCCCTGATGGGTATAAACAATTTCTTGCTTATTTTTCAACATATTCTCAATCTCATCAATCAATTCTTTTGCAAAGACTACCATATCAAATTGTATAGGATTGACCATAATTTTTCCTTGTTCAAGCTTATCTAAAGATAAAAAATCATTAAGAATAGAAGTTAAATTCTTAACAGATGACTGAATACGTGCGATATGCTTTTCTCTTTTAGGTTTAGTTTCATCATTATCATATCGAGCAATTAATGAAGAAGAAGAAAGAATAGTGCTTAATGGTGTTCTAAATTCATGAGAAGCCATTGAAACAAACCTAGTTTTCAATTCATTTAACTGTTTTTCCTTTTGCAAAGATTTATATGTCTCTTCTTCTGCTTTCCTTAGTTCTGTTACATTTTTTTCTACAATAAGTAGTTGTAATTGATTTCCTTCAGGTTCTCTTCCCTCTTGTAATGGAACAACATATAATATGTAAAGCTCATCATGAATTGGCAACTCAAAAGTTTGTGTAGTACCTAGAAAAGCATTCCTTAGTTTTATCTCCAATTCTTTATGGTACTCTGAATCAAAACGCTCAAAAATTGAATGACCCAACCAATCTTCGGGCTGTTTCTTTAACTCTTTACCTTCTATAAAAAGATACTTCAACTCCTGATTGATGACACTTATAATCCCATTAGGAAAATTTTCTGCTATTTTTGTATATAACAATTGACTTTTCTCAAGCTCTTCTTCTGTAAGCTTTCGTTCTTGCACTTCTTCTTCCAAGTGAAGATTAGTAACCTCTAGTTGATTTACTAATGTAGCTAGCTCTCTAGTTCTCTTCTCTACCCTATTCTCAAGGTCTATATTTAGACGATGTAGTTTTTCTTTTGCTTCTTTTTGCTCTGTTATATCATGGATAATTCCTGTATAAATTACACGATCATCCAAAATAACTTCACTTGTACTTAAATTGAATGGAAAGATTGTTCCATCTTTTTTCTGACCTTCAACTTCTCGTCCAATTCCAATGATTTTTGCTTGACGAGTACGCTGATAATTCTTCAAATATCCATCATGAGCACTTCTGTATGGCTCTGGCATAAAAATCATGATATTCTCACCAATTACCTCATGTGGCTCATAACCAAACAACTTAGCTCCTGCTGGATTGATAGATTCAATAATCCCTCTTGTGCTAATTGTAATAATACCATCAACAGCTGTATTAATTACAGCATTTAGTCTTTGCTGACTTTCTTGAAGAGCTTTATTAACATTGGATAAAGGCATGATATTATAAATCCAAATTGCTTTATACTCCTCATGATCATAATCAAAATCTGTAATATTTAAGTAAATAGATAAAAAGTCTTGGTTCTTCTTAAAAGCTGTAAACTTACCTTCATAGGAATGAATAGCTTCTTCAACAACATCCCAACCTTCTTGAAATGCTGGAATTAATTCATAAATTTTTTTACCACTTAACTCCGTATCAGAGTATCCAAAGCTATCTACTACTGCTTTATTAACAGTGTCAATCCTATGATTTTTATCACAAATAATAACAGGATTAGGACTGGCATTCAATATCTGCTCAAACTTATTCATCACATTGTAAAATAAGAGGATTTAAGTACTAAAAATACTGACAAAAGTCATATTTATAGATGAAATAAATCAATAAAGATATTTTTATACAAAAAAAGGTTAGCCAATTTATTGACTAACCTCTTTATATTTTGTCTTTTATTAATTGATTAAGCTTTGATTCCTTCAGCCAATACAATTACCTTATTATTCAATACCTCTACTACACCTCCAACAACTTCTAGTACCTTTACTTCTTTACCTTCTTGAATAAGTAACTTCCCTTCCTCTAAAGCAGAAACGGTAGAAGCGTGATCATTCAATACTTGAAAAGGACTTTTTGCTCCTGGTAATGTAACAGAAGTAACTTCGCCTTTGTAGACGTTTTTATCTGGTGTAATAACTTCTAAGTACACAATAACAAATTTAAAGATGAAGAAAAAGGAGAACAAGAGTCTCCCTTTCTTTTTATATTTTACTTATTAGCTTCAGCTAACATTTTCTCTCCTTTGGCTACTGCATCTTCGATAGAACCTACCAAGTTAAATGCAGCTTCAGGATATTTATCATAAGTTCCAGCTAAAATATCATTGAAACCTTTGATAGTATCTTTAATATCAACTAATACACCTGCTAAACCAGTAAATTGCTCAGCTACGTGGAATGGTTGAGACAAGAAACGTTGTACACGTCTAGCTCTGTGTACTACTTGCTTATCCTCTTCAGATAATTCGTCCATACCTAAGATGGCAATAATATCTTGAAGTTCTTTATAACGTTGTAAAATCTCTTTTACATTTTGTGCACATGAATAATGCTCCTCTCCTAGTACCTCTTCAGATAAAATTCTAGAAACTGAATCCAATGGATCTACCGCTGGATAAATACCTAACTCAGCAATCTTACGAGAAAGTACAGTAGTTGCATCTAAGTGGGCGAAAGTAGTTGACGGAGCAGGGTCAGTCAAGTCATCTGCAGGTACATATACAGCCTGTACAGAAGTAATCGAACCTTTTTTAGTTGAAGTAATACGCTCTTGCATTAAACCCATCTCAGAAGCTAACGTTGGCTGGTAACCGACCGCAGAAGGCATACGACCTAAAAGTGCAGATACCTCAGCACCAGCTTGAGTAAAACGGAAGATATTATCAATAAAGAATAAGATATCTTTTCCTTCACCTGTAGAATCATCACCACCATCACGGAAATACTCTGCTACTGTTAATCCAGACAAAGCAACTCTTGCTCTTGCACCTGGAGGTTCGTTCATTTGACCGAACACCAATGTAGCTTGAGATGTTTTCAAGGCTTCCTCATCTACTTTAGATAAGTCCCATCCACCATTCTCCATAGACTCTAAGAATCCTTTACCATACTTGATAATATCAGACTCTAAGAATTCTCTTAAAAGGTCATTTCCTTCACGAGTACGCTCTCCTACACCAGCAAATACAGATAAACCTTCATAAGCTTTTGCAATGTTGTTTACCAACTCCATGATCAATAC
>JAAEPT010000035.1 GCA_024232295.1 Cytophagales bacterium | reverse complement strand
CCTTCAGATCAAACAAGTCTTTTTTCAGAAGATATCTTATCAAAAATTCCGTTAAATCACCCAGTACGTTTAGTTAATCAAGTAGTAGACTCATTAGATATCTCTGTTTTATTAGAATACTATAAAGGAGGAGGTTGCCCAGCTTATCATCCAAGAATGATGCTTAAAGTATTGTTTTATAGTTACTTTTCAAATGTTTATTCTTGTAGAAAAATAGCAAAAGCACTTCAAGAAAATATTCACTTTATGTTTATATCAGGAAACTCAGCACATGATCTCCGAAATAACGATTCATGTAATAAAAAGGATAAAATTCAGGATTCACATCTCCATCATTCAAAAATGGGTCTTTAGATGCCACTAAACCATGATCTCCTGTCTCTGTATTAAAACCATTTTGTAAGTCCCATTGTGTAACAGCACTATATCCATGTTTTGCATACTCAGCCAACATCATGGTAGTAAACAAAGCATTTGTTCGAGACATGTTTCGAATACCCGTTCTTGCATTAAACTCAGTAGTTGCTATTGGATAATGATCACCCTCTTTATTTGTATATGTTTTTACTTGGCGATGAATTAATTCCATGAATTCTTCAACAACACTAGTCGCTTTATAAATATCAGCTTCTGCAATATCATTTTGATTATTTACAGGATGAGGATAATGGTGTACAATTAAAAAATCTGCAACATCTTGCACAATTGGCAGAACAATTTTATTCCAATCCTTAGCCTGAGGAGTATTATTAAAACCACCCTCTTCTTCATAAATAACTACCCCAATTTTGATACTTGGATCAACTGCTTTCATTTTATTAGCAAAAACAACACAAGCTTCTCCATACTTTTGAGGAGTTGCCAAATCAAATCCAGCTTGCCAAGGACCATAATTCTCATTTCCTAATTCCCAGTATTTGACACCTAATTTTTTATTAACATTGTATTCATTTACCCAACCTGCAGCATATTCAGCAGCTGTATTCACAGGATTAGCATCTTGTCCATAAAAGGCATACCCAACATTAACACAGACAATCCCATCAGCTCCTGTATGATCTAATAAAGTAGGAAACTCATCTGTTTCTAACATCCAAGCCTCAGTACCAGATTTTAAGTTACTTACACTTCCTTTTACAGCACTTTCATATTTGATAGAATTAGGTAAATTACCATCCCAAAAGAAAGTATTTGACCAGTTTCCACCTGGGTATCTTAATAAAGAAAAATTAGCATTCTTCCAGTTTGTTTCTCTAGTTGCTTCAGTATTTACATTTCCTTGCCAAGCCACTGCATTTTGTCCAAATACAGATTTATGAACTGGATTAATTGGTTTATTCGCTTCAATGGTAATATTTGTATTGGTCGCAGTAGTAGGCAGTGATTTTTCATCATAAGATTCAAATTTCACAAAATCCTTTTTGACTAGATATTCCTCAAAAGCTTTTTGAGCATAAGTTGACATGCTCAGTAAAATAGTAGTTGCTCCTAGTAATAGTTTTTTCATGAATGTTTTATTTGAAAGAAGTTATAGTATTTTCACTATTTATACATCATTCAGTACAAAAAGTAACTCTTTTTGCAGGTAACAAAACTATTCCTAGTAGTTACCAATAAAAAAGTCGAAAGAAAAGATTTCCTTCGACTTTAGATTGTAGTAGTATATTTTCAAATTGATATTTCTACTCTTGGTTAAATACTTTTTGAGTAGTACCATCATTGTAAAGTAAGATAATTAGCTCTCCTTTTGTATCAATATCAACTTCTTTTCCTTGTACATTATAAGCCTTGATGATTTTTCTCGTTGATACATTTTCATTGACCATTCTAGCTTCTGGAGCTCCACTTCCACAGGCATCTGACCAACTTGCCAAAACATCTTTTACAAAAGAACCACTTGCTTCTGCACTAGTTGCATTCGGTACACAAATTGTTGATAAATTAGCATTGCTTTGACAATACAAGCCAATCAAACTAGTACATGTTGAAGCATCCAAACTAGATAAGTTATTTCCTTGACATGATACTCCTAGTAAAGCTGTATTAGCAGTTAAATCTAATGACGCTATTCCGTTATAAGGAATATATAATGAAGTAAGTTTTGTGTTATTTGTTAAGTTCAAACTAGTTAGATTAGTATTTCTATAACAGCTTAATGTTGTTAAATCTACATTGTTAGATAAATCTAAACTTCCCAAATCACAATCCCCTATTCCTAATGTTGTTAATTTAGTATTGGTTGATAAATCCAAACTAGTCAATCCTGCATTTTTAGGACAGTTTAAATAGGTCAAATTACTGGCTCCTGTTGTATTTATACTTGTTAGACTATTGTCTTGGCAATTTACATGTGCTAAGCTTGGGTGGCCAGAAATATCCAAACTTGTCAATTGATTTAAGACACAGTGTAAATAATACAATGAAGTATTAGAATTTACATCTAAGCTTGTTAGGTTATTGACATGACAGGTAAAACTTTGCAATTTGGTATTGGCTGAAACATCTAAACTAGAAATGCTGTTTTCTCCACAATGGAACTCTGTTATTTCTGTATTATTCGTTGTGTTTACACTTCCTGTTATGTTATTCTGAGCGATATGTAAAAAACTTAAATTCATATTGGTAGATACATCCACACTTGTCAATGCATTGTTATAAACATACATATTCACTAAAGAAGTTGCTCCTGTAGTATTTAAACTAGTTAACGTCTTACTTCCTCCTGATGATTGACTATGAATGTTCAATTCTGTCAAAGCTGTATTATTTGAAACATCTAGACTCGTCAACTGATTATAAGGTGCATAAAGATTTACCAATGCAGTATTCGTTGATAAATCCAATGTATCTAATTGATTGGCATATATTGATAAACCAGTGATTTTGGTACAACCAGTAAGATTCAAACTTGTTAATTGATTATTTCCAATAGCTACTCCTGTCAATTCAGTATTATTTGATAAATCTAAAGAGGTTAACTGATTTGTTGAGGCTATCAATGTTTTTAAATTTACAAAAGCTTCAATTCCTGTCAAATCAGCAATATTTTTACTTGCAACACTAATAGAAGTAGTTGCTTCTGCTTCAGCATATTGAATTTCTCCATCTCCATCTGAATCTACTCCTGCTGTGATCAATGCTGATTTGAAATTGGCATCTGGAATATTCACATAGTTATTTCCACATGTTGTTGACCATTCTGCTACTTCATCTTTATACCAATTACCATCAGTAGTATGACTTGTATGAACACAAACACTTGTCAAATTATTATTATTACAAGCTAAAGAAATTACATTAACATTATTAGATAAATCCAAACTTGTTAACTGATTATTAGAACATTCGAAACCTGTTAAAGTTGCAGTTTCAGGCAAATCCAAATTTGTCAATTGGTTATAACTACAAACAAAATAAGATAATAATTGATTATTACTTAAATCTAAGTTTATCAATTGATTTGAATAACAACCAAAGTATTTTAATTCAAAATTATTGCTTACATCTAAGTTGGTTAACTGATTATCATCACAAAATAATTCAGTTAAAGCAGTATTTTTAGACACATCTAAACTGGTCAAACTATTTCTG
>JAAEPT010000034.1 GCA_024232295.1 Cytophagales bacterium | reverse complement strand
CTGAAATGCCTGATTTGAAGAAAAAAATCCAAGATTTTATTGATCAGTTGAATAAAATAGACCAAATCAGAAAATTAGATCTGAAATGGTTGGTGTATCTGTTTTTGGTTGTTTCGTTAGTTTTTTTGATTTTAGTGTATTTCTTTCATATAGCTTTGTTGTTTCTTTGTATATTCGCAGCTCTAACAATACTGCTGATACTTTACCAGTCTAAAAGATATAGACAAATTGACCAAATGATCGAACTCATTACAGAAGCCCATTCAGACGGCTTCAACAGATTTTTCAGAATTAAAACCTTCAAAAGCCAAAAATTCCTCGGAAAGTCAAATTTAGCTGTTCTTCTGAAACCAAGTCTTCCTTTCGACGATTTTGCTCGTCGATTCAACTAGTTCTATCTAATTCCCAATGAGAACAACAGTCATATAAGTATCCCAATGAATCAAACTCAGAGCAGAAAGTTAGAGGATTTATAAAGCGCAAATTCCAACCAAAGGTATCTCTCAAAGAAATACCTCAATTTCTCCTTGAACAAGAATTACTCCTTCTCTCAGAATAAAATCTTAAATAAATAATCAAAGTTAAATTAAGATTAGTTAATATCTCCGAAAATGGACTTTCTGATGACCCCTTTCTTTGCATCTTCAATCGAAGACTTGAGCTGTTCGATTTTCTGCTATAAAACTTGATTCTGGGAAGAATAATCCACATTTGCGTGAAGAACTTGGTTGACTGGATTTTTGTTGTCCAAATCTGATCTGACTCTCACGATGTTGATCTTCAAGTTCCTGACTTCATTTTCTAAGTCATCGTTTTGTAATTTTAGATTCGAATCTTCTTTTTCTTCTCTGAAAGAAGACCTGGCTCTTTTTACGTTTTTATCGATGTAGATTTCTTTCTCTACGATTTTCTCAACGATCACTGGATTTACCACAGTGATCTCAACCGGAACCTCAACGATTTTCTCAACAGGAATCTCTATGATTTTCTCAACTAGAACTTCAACTTCCTTCTCGACGATTTTTTCGATATAGACAGGTTTCTCTATAATATTCTCAATGTAGATGGGTCGTTCTACAATTCTTTCAATAGGAACTTCGACTATCTTATCAACGTATTGAATATCTTCGATGATGTTTTCTTCTACGACTTCTACCTCTACCTCAACTTCAACGAATTTCTCCACTCTTTTCTCAATAGGTCTCTCGATGACTCTTTCAATTGGAACTTCCACTGTTTCCTCGATAATATTAACTTTCTCTACTGGAACAATTTTCTCATAATAAACTTCCTGTTCGATAATTCGAGGAACTTCTCTTTTGATGATGTTCTCTCTGTAAATTGGTTTCTCGATATATCTCTCGACTTGGACCTGAACCTCTTTCTCGATTCTAATTGGATTCTCGACAATTTGCTCCACTTCTTTTTCGATGATTCTTTCGATATAAACAGGTTTCTCTACAATTTGCTCCTCAATTTGTTCCACTTGTCTTTCCACCACTCTTTCAACATAAACAGGTCTTTCAATGATTTCTTCGATATACTCGGGTTCTTCAACTTCTTGAACTATTTTATTATAAACAATTTGCTCAACTGGCACTTCAACCACTCTCTCAATGATATTATCAACATAAACTGGTCTTTCGACAACCTTCTCGACCTATCTCTCCACCACGTTCCTAACTTGTCTCTCGACAATCTACTCTACCTGAACATCAACCTATTTCTCGATATAATTCTTGACACTCTTTTTGACTTCCTTGACCACTTGTTGTTCGTAGACCTGCACTTGAGTTGGAAGGATCTAATCCACATTATCATAATTGCCAATATCTTTTTCATCAATTTCTATTACATTATCGATATAGACTGGATTTTCCACTATTCTCTCAACAATTCGATCAAATGGCTTCTCCACTCTCACTTCCTGAATTTTCTCAATATAGATTGGCTTCTCTATTACCTTCTCGATTGGAACTTCCACTATTTTCTCTACCGGAATCTCGACTATCTTTTCAACTGGCACTTCCATTATGATCTCAGTTATCACGTCCCTTTCTATTATCTTTTCTATAGGCTTTTCGACAATCACATCATAATGAACCTCGACTTCTCTGTAAACTGGCACTGGTTTTTCGATGTACACATCGATTGGTTTTTCCACTATTTTTTCGTTAATTATCGCTCTTTCTGCATTTACTGTTACGATCTTCTGAGTTGTCAATTTGTTTACACTAGGCCTCATTTCCCTCTCCTGGAGTCTGTTTTCTCTAACTTGGGAGTTATCGTTGTAGTAGGTGCTTCTATTAACTTCATAAGGATTGCCCATTTTTGTCTCGACAACTCGAGGCTCACCTTCTCTTGTTCCTATTACTCGAGATGGAAGTTTATTTTCAGCTATCACTACTGGATCGCCTTCTCTAACGTGTGAAACTCTTAACCCATCTTTTGGGACGTAGTTCTGGGTGTAGTTCTGAGTATAAGTAGGATTTGTTTTTACTCCTGGATTGCCTTCTCTAATCTGTGATACTCTCACACCGTCTTGGTTGACATAGTTCTGTGTCTAAATATGATTCTGCTGCATTTTATAATTAAAGAGGTTCAAATTTTAAATTTTGTTTGTTTGAATTGTTATAAATTTAAATATAAAATCAACTGTTTATTAAAATTTAAAGGGGTTTGGGGTTTGGGGTTTGGGGTTTGG